>SLQC01000095.1 GCA_007131625.1 Balneolales bacterium
CGTATCGGTGACCCGGTTACAGTTGCCGAACAGTTTGAATATCTGACGGATGTTCTACTGTCCGGCCGGGCGCTGGATAATCGGCTGGGTGGCTTTATAATCGCCAGAGTGATTGAGAAGCTCCAGAAACGCCGATCGGAGTTAAACGTGAATGTCATAGCACTTAATGCGGTTCAGGAGGAGGTGGGTGGATTTGGGGCCCGTATGATGACATTTCGCTACGATCCGGATCTGGCTATTGTCACCGATGTGACTCATGCCACAGATACGCCGGGTATCAACCACAAAGAGCATGGACTGATATCGCTGGGTAAAGGACCAGTAGTCAGCCATGGCGGAGCTAATCATCCGAAAGTAGTGGCCTATATCGAACATACTGCACAGGAAAAAGGTATAGTTTTGCAACATGAAGCGGCAGGATCACGTACCGGTACCGATACCGACAGTATTTTTTATCAGAAAAAAGGCATTCCGAGTGGCTTGATTTCGCTTCCTCTTCGCTACATGCACAGCCCCGTTGAAATAGCCTCTGTAATTGATATGGATCATTTGACGGAACTGTTTGTAGAAACGATTCTGGGATTGGCCAAAGATCAGTCGTTTTCACTTTTTGACTGAGCGCTTGATACATTGTGCACGGGTGAACCATCCTTTGCGAGCGGGTAGATATTACTTCGTATTCGGGCATCTGATTTAACTTGACAACCGGGTTGAACAGGTGGAGAAAACATTCAATGCCCAGGTGGAAAGCAAAAAGTCATAAAAAAAGCCAGATCGATCAATCGAAATGGCTTTTTAGTAAGCTTAATCAAAATATAGAGTTAGTCTTTTTTCTTACTTTGAATGTCAACACGGATATCCTGAGATAACTTCTTGAGATCCTGAAGTGCCTTGCGAGCTCTCGTTCCAGCAGTTTTATTATTTTTGCTGTAAAATTTCTCCATTTCCACCTCTAATTCATCAACCAAAGATTTTATTTCACTGAATCTGTTCATGAATAACTCCGTTAAATTTCAATTTATGTACGATTTCGGGAAAGCAATTCGCTTTCTGTTGGTGAAGCTAATTATAAGCTGTCCATGATGTCAAGCAGGAAATCGCTTTTTAAGCAAAAAAAAACTACTTTTTTTCAATTTTTCAATTTAGAAGGCAGAAAAATGGAATAATCAGTTCGGGAATTTTTGTAAAACGGTAGTGTCAGGCAGTTTGCCGAATTCTGCCAAAGTACAGAAATAGCATTCTTCGGGTAGAGGAATCAGGTCGTCAGGTATATCGTCAACTGTATATGACATCTCCTTTCGGTAGTTGTTTCTGGGTGCAGTCGATTTTTGCACAAAGTGATCGGGTCCTTCGTCATTTGGAAATATAATTATGTAGTTACATTCCATCGTTTTATTAATTTTTTCAGCTATCATGCTCAGCGGAACCGGCTCGATAGTTTTCATGTCTGAGTTCCAGACAAGATTGGAGAGCACGAGATGGATGCCGGCCGGCCGGTTTTCCAGCCAGTTTTTTTTAACGATCAGATCGTCATCGGATTTCCGGATGATTTCCCGCTGAAAACCATTGATGCCAATCCCGGAAATTCCACTGTCGGCAAGAAGTGCGATAATTCTGTGATTCAAATCCCTGGTACTGCGAATAATCGCCTCTTCCCGCATCACACCGGTCTGCATCAGACGATCGGTATAGGGGCTGTCCCCGTGCAGTATAATTCCATCACACTCTTTTTGCAGAGCCATAGCCTCGGCAAATGACTTCATAAAAAACGAATGATCGAGATGTTGATAGTCAAGTAATGCGATATACAGCATGATGCATACGGTTTTAGTGATGTTTTTTCAACAGATTGCCTGGTTTGAACTGATAGGGCAGCAACTCGGGTATCAACAACCGGGTACTTTCGTCTTCATTGTGAGCGAGCATGATGAATCCTCTGTTCATCCACTCGACGAGTACCTGACGGCATGCCCCACAAGGACTTGCATAGTCGCTTTTCGGAGTATATACATGTATTTCAAGAAACGTTGTCGCACCTGCAGATCGCGCTTTGCCAAGGGCAACCCGTTCAGCACAAAGTCCTCTCTGCCAGTCGTCCACCTCGATATTAACTCCGGAAAAAAGGCCTTTGTCGGTCAGAAGCAGCACAGAGACCGGAAAATCGGAGTAGGGGATCAGGCAGCGGGACGTCAATTCCTGCAGCCTTTTGAAGGAGACACTTTGTTCTTCTGTTTGAAAAAAACGTCTCGGGTCGATGGCCTCGGATTGAGGCATATGGATCGGTTTCAGGCAGTAGCGATCGCACCACTCCGATATTACCCTGTTGAAGGTGGATGACCCATCGTTTAGTTTCTTTAACGCTTCATCCTGATCTGGCTGCGGCAACATGACCGCCGCAGGCTCATCACCTTCACTCAGACAGGAGAAAATCGCCACCTGTATGGCATCCATCGATAGTGGGAACGAATTGTTTTCAATACGCACGCCCGGATAACAAATGTCACTTTTTCCTTCTACTATGCAGACCTCTTTTCTGTCAGAATAGGGGACATAGCAACGCGATCGTAGTTGTTCCCAGGTGACAGGTGTCATAAGCTGCTCCGTTTTGTTTTTTCGTTCAGTGCGATGCCGCCACCGATTTTGTACATGGGCGGGAAGGATAATATTGGCTGTTTGCTGTTTATGGATATACGTCCGGTTAGGACATCAACCAAAGTAGACAGTTGCCATACATAAGGAGTCCATCTCGGCAGTTTTGTCATCAAGTTGTAGAAATGGATCAAGGTGTGACAGGAATAAATCGTTGATTATATGAAGCGTTTAAATCGGATGATACATTAAAGGAACGCATTTTTTTATTTCCGTATTTCCAGAAAAAAAACTGATCTACGAAATGATCGGAGAAAATGTTTCCGGATTGACCGGTACTCAAAACGGTATGTGTTATTTGTTCCGGAGCCAAAAACATGGTTCGCTTGAGTGTAGTAGCCGATGTCAATTTAAAGGGTTGTCTGAAACTGAAATGTCCGGAATGGATGGTGTGTGAGGCTCCGGAAATTCGAAATTCGCCAGGTTGATAGAGGTTCCTATCTGCCAGACTGGCTGATTTGCTATCTTCAATTGTGGGTGCAAAAAAGGGAGATTCAAACCGGTTTTGAACCACACTACCCCATTGCCAGTCATGCGGTTCATCCCCGTAATGTGCAATCAGTTCAGACGTGGCATCTCTCATGCTTTGAGCAATCCATTCGCTTCGGGTAAACGGGTGGGAATCAGGCCAATAATCCGGATTGTGAATCAGTCGGGTGACTGCAGCAAGTGGTATCTGTGGAGTGGAAAAAAGGATCTGTAAATATTTTTCACCAATGAAGGCCTTGTAGAGATGACTAGATGCTTTCACGAGAAAAAGTTCAAAAATAGTCGCCGCCGTTTCGTTGGACTGATATTCAAAACTCCAGTTCTGAAGATAGGGCAGGGTGACACCAATCAGAGCATCGGACGCCTCCATTTCATCCTTCAATGTCCGGATTATCTCTGGAGTAAGTGAAGCGGCATAATTCGAATACGTATCATTGTCCCATTGTTCCGCTAAATCTGAGGGGAAATCATCCGGTGATGTCGACTCCATAAGCTGCAGGAATCGGAGGGATCGGTCCCACGGAGAAAAAAAGAGCGAAATATAGTGATCATAAGGTACAGTATCAGGTTGCTCCTCCAGAAAGAATACAGGCCGGCCATCGGATTCCACATGATGGGGCAACAGATCAGATAAATCGATTCGGACTGTTTCGTCATTGTGGTCACGTATTTTCAGCGGATGAATCCGGCTAAGAGTTTGTCCCCCGAACCAGCGTCCTGATTCCCCATCCAGACTGGTGGCAAGTAACTGAATTGCGGGGGTTCGTATTCCCCGAACCGCATGTTCCAAATCAGATACTGAATGAGCGAGTGCCAGTTCGAGATATGAGCCGAAATCATTCGGAGGATAAAAACCCGCCCAGTCAAAAGCCAGAAAGGTATTGTCGGTTTCAGAAACAGCAATAACAGGCCGACCGCCTGCTTTTCGGGTAACTACCTGAAATTCGGCTCCGTTCTTCATCTCCAGTATGTGACGAGAAAGCGTGATATCATCCCAAAGGTTGTCATAAACGGAAGCGTCACGCTTCCAGTCGACAGGTTCTGTCATAGGGGATGCAAACAGCCGGCCAGTGAAAAAATCTCCATCATCAACTGCGACCGGTTGTATTGCCCATGCGACTTTTTCATTTTGGCCATATAACATTACCGGAAAACCCGGTATTGTGATCCCGATTCTTCTGTTGCCACCGACCTGTAAGGACATCTCATACCCCTGATCTGGCAGTGTAAGTGGAAGTTCACGTGTCATTGAAATGACACTCAATGCCTGCGGAGAGCGGGTAGACACTGCAAAACCGGTACCGGATTGTATGGTCCGGTCAGGATAAACATGATCGGTAAAAGTCAGAAAATTACGAACCAGGTTGTCGTGAAAAGCAGGATTAATTGCTGGTGCCAGACTTCCAAAAAGTGTAGTATGGGGATCATCACTACCGGTTAGCGCATGGATTGCAGTTGAATCCCCTAGCTCGTGAATCGGTGTTAAAGCAAGTTTGGACCAGAAAGCGTGGTGGTGTTGCCATCCCCAAAGCAGCTGTACTCCAAGCGTATGCCAGGGTTTCCATGTGACTGGACGTGCGTCACTCAGGGTAAATTCGATCGGTAAATGTCTCCGGTTATTGTCTATGTATTGGTTGATGCCTGAAGCGTAAGCCTCCAGCAACTGCTGATCCTGGTCGGACAGCATCTCATATGCTTGACGCGCATTATCGGCGAAAGGCATGGTCAGATAAAAAACATCCAGTTCGAGCAGGGATTCGTCGATCTCCCGGGAATGCAGACCTTCCAGTTTGTATTGATAGCGGGTCATCTGCCATAATCGATCACGTGCGTGCAGGTAACCCGTCACAGTAAGGGCGTCGGTTTCGTTTTCTGCTGCGATGTGCGGCACCATGTTGTCATCCCACCGGATTGTCACTTCGCTGATCAGGCCTTGAAGCTCGACCGTGCGTTTTGATGAAGGGACAAGCTTGAAAAATGTCCAGTACACCGAAAGGCCGGACACAATCAGTACAAGCAGTAGAAACAGCAAAATGATCTTTGCAGCAGATTTCATCTGTTTATAATTTTTGATTTCTTACGTCAGATGATCAGTGAAACGCGTAAGCGAAATGTCCATGACGATTATAATCATGAACCGGTGTGCCGGATAATTTTGACATGGATGTTTCATGAAACAGTAAAATATGTGTTATTTTGGTGCTGTTACAATAAGACCTGAATTTACGAATTTCATACCAGAACCGTTTCTTCTAATGCAAGATAATTTCCCCGTCCCGGCAGACCACGACCGGCTTATCGCAATCGCCCGTAAATGGGGTACACCGACCTATGTATACTTTGAAAAAATAATCAGAGAGCGTTGCCAGGAGCTCATAGGCCTGTTCCCCGATCTGCCCGTTTCCTGGTTATATGCAGTGAAAGCCAATGACAATCCTCATATATTGAAGATTATTCGGGAAGAGGGATTCGGTTTTGATACGGTCAGTTTTGAGGAGGTACTGCTCTGTCGCAGGCTCAACACAGAACCCGATGACATATTTTATACGGAAAACAACATGACGGATGCTGAAATGCGGGATGCTGTCACCGAAGGAGTAGTATTAAATATCGGATCACCAGGAAGACTCCGGGCTTTTTGCGAAGCGAATTCGGGTAGATCGTGTAGTATCAGGCTCAAACCCGACATCAGCGATGGGCATCACGCCAAGGTTGATACCGGCAATGAGGACAGCAAATTCGGCATAAGAATGGATCTGTTGGCAGATGTGGTCCAGATAGCTGAATCCCACAATGTCACCATCCGGGGTATTCACGCGCACATTGGCAGCGGTATTCGAAAACCAGAAAACCTGTTGGCGGAATTAAAGGTGTTACTTAATACCGCCAAAAAACTTAAGAGTCTTGATTTCATAAATTTCGGAGGAGGAATACCCATTCCATACCTCCCGAATGAAAAGCCGTTTGATCTGGATGAGTTTACAGTGCCGGCGTCAGTGATGCTGCGTGAATTTCTGGAGAATGTAACTAACCGGGTCCGGTTTTACTTTGAACCCGGCCGCTGGATAGTAGGTCCGGCCGGACTCTTGCTGACACAGGTGAACACGGTCAAGAATCAGGGTCGGAAATGGTTTCTGGGAACTGATACCGGCTTCAATCATCTGCTTAGACCCGCATTATACGATGCCTGGCACGAGGTGGTCAATATCACAGCCGAACCCGGGTCGGAGCTGCTGGTGTATGATGTTGCGGGCAATATCTGTGAAAGCGGTGATATTCTGGGAGTTGACCGGTCGCTTCCGGAAACCAGACCCGGAGATATCCTCGCCATCAGGGATGTTGGTGCCTACGGTATGACGATGGCATCTTATTACAACCGTCGGGCGTTACCGGCCGAAGTTTTGGTTACCGAAAAAGGTTTTCACAAAACCATTCGAATTAGAAAGACAGCTGAGGAAACCATTACCGATTTTCTTCGGGATACCGGCTTTCCTGAAAAATCGTCCGTATAACCGATTGCAACAGGAAATAGATGTTGTTCAATTAATGACACACAGCGAATAGACAGCAGGGAAACCGTCACAGGTGCCGATGCCATGGGAAGCAGCATCTCTCATGGTTATAAAACTGACGGAGGTTCTTTCACATATGCCAAAAATCACTTATGACAAAAATTAACTGGGGGTTCATGTCGAACCAATGATCGATTTACGCAGTGATACCGTCACCCGCCCCACATCCGGTATGTGGGATGCCATGCACAAGGTGGAAGTTGGAGACGACGTCTTCCGGGAAGATCCC
>SLQC01000071.1 GCA_007131625.1 Balneolales bacterium
TCCATGGAAGTTATACCTCCCGCTTGAAAACAACATACGCCTCAACCAACCGCAAGAAATGAAGCTTTTCAATGTGGTAACGGATCCGGGTGAAACAGCCAATGTTGTGGATCGCCACCTGGAACTGGTGGATCAGATCAAGGAATATGCAGAAATTGCCAGGAAAGACCTGGGCGATACAGATCGCAATGGTGAGGGACAACGACCGGTGGGAAGGGTGGAAAATCCGGTTCCACGATTATCCGGTTGTCCTTGTAATTAAAAAAATTATTTATGATTTATGATTAATGCACATACCGATTTTTCCGCAGCATGTAACCTGCAAAAAAAGAAAACGTATCTATTTCAGACGGTTTGTTTACTGGTATTCTTTACAGTAATTACAATTCCCGTAACTGCAGATCCCATTCCTGATGAGCCATTAAGGGTGGGTGCTTCCGAGATGAAAATCACACCACCAGTCGGTAGTATCATCGGACATTCCTATGGTACTGGCATTTCAAAAGGTGTGGATGATCATTTATATGCAAAGATACTTGTTTTTGAAAAAGAAGGAGTCCAAACAGCCTTTATTGCCTGCGACCTTATCAGTCTGCCACACGAACTTGTTTTAAGAACACGGGAATTAGCTGAGCAGCAAACAGGTATTCCCGCTTCTCATATAGTAATGACTGCCACACACGCACATGCAGGACCTCAATTAAATCCATCATTTTGGAAAGCTGTCGGTGGAGAGCCAAAACAAAAGAGCAGAGAGTATTACAACCACTTGCCTTCAAAAATTGTCGAAGGAATTAAATTGGCACAAGTGAAACTTCAGCCTGCCCGCATATCGGTGGGTACCGTTCAGCAGAATACTGTAAATTTTAACCGTCGTTTTCTGATGAAGGACGGAACATTCCAAATGAATCCCGGACGTTTGAATCCGGATATTGTAAGAGTGGCCGGGCCGGTCGATCCGGATATTTCGGTAGTCTATTTTGAATCACTTGACTCACAGCCAATTGCCACTCTTGTAAACTTTGCACTTCATGTAGCGGTTATGGGTGGCCCTCATTTTTCCGCTGATTACCCGGGCACGATATCTTCGCTGCTGGCGGTTGTCAAGGGTGAGGAGATGGTGACCATTTTCACTAATGGAACTTCGGGAAATATCAACCATATTAATGTTTCCAAACCGGGTCAATTCAATAGTCGTGAAGAGTCTGTACGAATAGGAACCATTCTGGCTGGAGATGTATTGAAAGCGTATCCTTCTCTTAAGGATATTGAGGTTAATTCACTCAATATTAAATCCAGTACAGTTGAACTGCCTGTTCCAGAGGTATCTCCAGATGAAACAGAGTGGGCAAAAGATATAATGAAGAAAATTGGCAGCCAGGAGAATCAGCCCTCCTTTAACGATGTAGTAGAGGCCTGGCGGATTATGGATCTGTCTGATTTTGAAGGAGGACTCCAATACCGGCATGAAATAACAACCACTGTTCCACTAATCGAAGGTGGCGGAGCGATCGAGAGTGAAGTTCAGGTAATAGTACTCGGAGATGAACTCGCACTGGTTGGTTTTCCCGGTGACGCTTTTGTAGAGCTCGGTTTAGCAATCAAGGAAAATTCTCCTTTCCCTTTTACTGTCATTAGTGAACAATCCGGTAATGGAGTTCTTAGCTATGTTCCAAATCGGAAAGCATTTTCTGAAGG
Organism: Balneolales bacterium; assembly: GCA_007131625.1. Classification (GTDB taxonomy): domain Bacteria; phylum Bacteroidota; class Rhodothermia; order Balneolales; family Natronogracilivirgulaceae; genus SLQC01. The sequence continues at coordinate 1,699 of SLQC01000071.1, forward strand.
AGGTTATGAGGTTATCAGTGCACGTATCGCTCCCGGCGGTGGTGAGCTTCTCGTTGACGCATCAATTCGCATTTTGATCGATCTGTTTCCTCACAAATGGATTCGGGAAGAGATTGATACAAAACATTAATATATAATAGTGATCTCCCGGCTTCACATATGGTTACTACTTATCGGGAAAGCGGGTCAAGATCTATACGCCGGAAACCGAGCTCACCGATCCACTCAGGATCCCGGCCATAACAGAAAAAACGATTACCTCTATCCATCGCCAAAACTTTTCTTTCACCATAAGTTACCGAACCCCATCGATATTCAACTACCCAATGGTAATTTGAACAGGAATGATCCGTAATATGGCCATCCCGGTCTTCTCCGCTTATACGAATCGCTGGGGCTCCATCAATTTGTCAACTACAGAAAAAACATTATTAGGGTCTTTAAATTTATGATCAACAAGTCAGGTATAAAACCAACCAGGTTATAACCATTTAATAACTCAATCGTTTCTGTTCCGTCGGAATTATAACGATCAGTTATAAAGACCACTACCGGTCAGGCACCGACAATAATGCTTCGGCTTTCAACCAGCTTTCATCCCACTCTTCACGTGGATCTGAGTCGGCAGTTACAGCGCCACCAATGGCGTAGTAAAGACGGTCATATACAATGATCGCCGTCCGAATAACCACATTGAAGTCGAAGTTATCCTCCGGTGTGAAGTATCCGATAGCGCCGGAATAGAGTCCTCTCCGGTAATTTTCAAGCTCCTCAATAATTTGCATGGTACGGATTTTCGGTGCACCGGTCATGGATCCCATCGGGAAACAGGCTTTGAGTGCATCAACGGAGCTGGTATCCGGTTTAAGTTCCGCACTGACGGTCGAAACCAACTGATGTACTGTGGAAAATGTCTGTACTTCCAGCAGTGAATCGGTCCGTACTGTGCCGGTTTGTGCTACCTGTCCCAGATCATGCCGCACCAGATCCACTATCATCACATTCTCCGCCCGGTTCTTCTCTTTCTGGAGTATTTCCTTCACGATCCGGCGGTCTTCTTCAGGCGTTGCCCCGCGGGCCGATGTCCCTTTGATGGGTTGTGTAATGATACGCGTACCCTGCCGCTGCAGGAACCGTTCGGGTGAAGAGCAGCACACTTCCACATCACCATAGTGCATCCAGACAGCAAAAGGGACCGGTCCTGATTTTCTCATGGACGCAAAGAGATCGAGCGAGTTTCCAGAAAACGGCGCCTGAAGCTGATGGGTAAGATTCACTTCATACGTATCGCCCCTGGCGATTCGTTCCTTGATCTGCAAAACTTTGTCACGATAGGATTGCCACCCGAGTCCGGATTCCGGTTGCCCGATCCGGAAGGTTTTGTTTATTGTACTTCCAGTATCTCCGATTTTGTGTTGATGGGAATATGAATGGGATTCGGTTGGAATTGGAAATGAGTTTCGGGATTGGAGATGGGTTTCGGATTTGGATGGGGCTTTTGAAGCGGATTGGTGTTGTGGTTCCGGATTCGGTGTTTCAGACTTGCCAATCGACTGATTCAGCACTGCCGGATTGCCTTTGACGAGATGTACTTTGCACGATTTTCGGTCGATTCGAAGCACCGTCCCGGGAACAAAAAAGAATAAATCGGGTAGTGCGACCGGATCGGAATGTTTTGACTCAAGCGATTCGATATCGTTCTTAAGGTCATAGCCCAGCCATCCGAACATCCAGTCACGATATTTATCCCGGTAATCTTGCAATGCATCCCAGGTGTTCCTTGCATCCGTGCCATAATCTCGATTCAATTGACGATCGCTGAACGAATCACTCTCATTATGACCTCGCCCATCATTATCCGGCACTGTTTTGCGTTTTACAACGTCAATTGCAACCGGCTCATCATACCATATTTTTCCGTCGCGGGCTTTGATTGCACGTACCGGGTCCGAAGCGATATATCCGAAGGAAGATGAAGTGTAGCTCTCCAGTTGGGAATCCAGAAAGACGACCGGTCCCACTTCCCTTTTCAACTCCAGGTAGCGGTGAATCCAACAGTCAAGTTGTCGGGGTGATGTAAATTCAGCGAACATAATGCATCTCTTGATGTTTTCGCTGTTGAAGAAACCCACCAAGGGTCGACCAAAAAGATTTATCCGTAGTAAAATGATGATCATCGATTCGGCTGACAGGATACCATTCCCGTATGGAATTGCACAACCAAACCGTATCAGCTTTCATCAGCTCCTCCGGCTGAAACTTCCCGGTCTGCACCGGAAAATCGAACTCATTCAGAACATCCATCGTCAGAGCACGGGTGATTCCGGGAAGCAGATCGCAGTCTTCGGAAGGCGTATAGACGGTATTATCGTATCTCCAAAAGATGTTGGCGATGGTCGACTCACTCAAATAGCCGTCACTGGTCAGCATCAGAGCGTCGTCGGCATTTTTCTCAGCGGCTTCGCGGGCGGCGAGGATATAGTTGATACCGTTTGTCCATTTCACATCGGATGGAAGGGAAACAGACGAAATTCGGCGATAACGGCTGGTGATTAGTTCTACCGAACGGTCAGAGTCATCAGGTTTTTCAGACATAATATGATTGCCTGTATCACTGAATGTACCAGGTCTGACAGGTGTATCGGTCCTGTCCGGGTTGTCGGAATCGTCGTATATGCCAGATCTGTCGGAATCGGTCAGGTGAATGGCTGCACTCGTGATCACTGATCCCGTAATAATATATCGCGCAGTGCGGTTACCTGGACAATATCCAGCCGTATGATCATCTGCCCAGATCTGAATGCGAATCCTGACCTCATCATCAAAACCGTCATTAACTTCCAGTAAGCGCTTTAGCAGATTCAGAAACATGCTGCGGTCACGCAGTCCATCCGGAATACCCAGTCCAAGATATCGCATCCCGCGATGAAGCCGATCGAGGTGATGGTCCGGCCGGACAATACCACCGCGATACGAGCGAAAAGTGTCAAAACAGCCTTCACCATACAGGGCAATCCGGGCATTCGGTGACAGGTGAACATCCCCCATTACTGCAGGCACACCGTCACATATCACATTGGGAAATTTTCCGGTTTCTTTCATAGAAATAAATTTTTCTGCTTTGTGTGTAGTTCATTTCGATTTCCATGGTCACACGCCCAGTGAAATGCGTAAGCGAAACACGCATGATAACAAACAAGCTATTTAGATTTTGAGTCTGTCATGGGTGTATTTAATACTGTGTCTCCGATGGCAGTTCTCCGGGCGATAGTGTATGCCAAACCGGCACATCCCGGTAACCAATCTCGACCGCATGTATCTCCCCGTGCGAATCAAAAATAATGGCAGTCGGAATCCCCGGCACCCTCAGATTCTGATAAGCCGGAGTTCCGTTCACCAGAATAAATTGCTGTTTCTCCTCCTGGTCGTACACAGAGGCAAACTCATCGGAATCCTTGACATAGGCGGAAACAACCTCTACGTAGGGGTATTTGTCGTGCCAGCTGTACAAGTCATACAAAGCATCCAGAGAACGGTCCGACCATGTCGACCAAAACAATAATACCGTTGTTTGATCCCGATTCATCTGCAGGGTATCCCCATCTGCGCTTAGAAATGTCAAGTCCGCAAGCTTTTGTCCTTCTAGTCGATCGAGGAACCGCTCTTCCTGTTTTCCGATATACCGGATGCTCGTTATGACAATTGCGGCGATGCAGATTACCGCTACAATGAGTATGAATTGATTAAAAAACCTGGGATCGATACGCATCTTCCCTCACTGCTGTGCATCCAGCTCCTTTTTCTGACCGTAATTTCTGACGATATATTCGTCCAGCATCTTCCGGAAGGTTTCCCCGATATTGTCACCGGCAAGAGTAGAATGGTGCTCACCGTCGATGTACACCGGTGCTTTGGGCTCTTCGAAAGTCCCCGGAAGTGAAATCCCAATATTGGCATGTTTCGACTCACCCGGACCGTTTACTATACACCCCATTACTGCTACGTTCATATCTTCCACTCCGGGGTAAACTTTCCGCCAAATCGGCATCATCTCAATAATATATTTGTGGATTTCATCAGCCAGTTCCTGAAAATAGGTGCTTTTTGTCCTGCCACACCCCGGGCAGGCGGCCACCTGCGGTATGAAGTTTCTGATACCAAGTGATTGCAGGATCTGCTGACAGGTTTTCACCTCTTCGGTTCGGTCACCGTTCGGTAAAGGAGTCAGAGAGACACGAATGGTGTCGCCAATTCCCTTTTGCAGCAAAATGGAGAGAGCGGCGGTACTCGCGACAATTCCTTTCATACCCATACCCGCTTCGGTCAGTCCCAAATGCAGCGGATAATCACACAGTCCGCCCAGCCGGTCGTATGCTTCGATCAGATCCTGGACACCCGACAATTTGCAGCTGATAATGATCTTGTCGGAAGGGAGTCCGACCTCTTCGGCCAGCGCAGCGGAGCGCATGGCGCTTTCAATCATAGTATCCATCATGACCTCCCTGGCCGATTTCGGCTCTGGCAGATCGTTGTTGCGGTCCATCCGTTCGGCCAGCAGTTGTTGATCAAGTGATCCCCAATTCACACCAATACGCACCGGCTTCGCCCACCGGATAGCCTGTTCGATGATGGTTACAAAATTTTTATCACGGGTTCGTGTTCCCGTATTTCCCGGGTTGATACGATATTTGGCCAACAGTCGTGCACAATCCGGGTACTCTGTTAAAAGCACATGACCGTTATAGTGAAAATCACCAATAATCGGAACGTTGACACCCCGTTTTTCGAGTTCCTCTACGATAGCCGGCACCGCAAGGGCTGCCTCTTTGTTGTTAACCGTAATTCGTACCAATTCCGATCCGGCTTTGGCGAGCTGATCTATTTGCTCGATCGTCTCCGGGATGTCCGCCGTATCGGTGTTTGTCATAGATTGCACAACGACAGGCGCATCACCTCCAATGGTGACACCGCCAACTTCTACAGGTATGGATTTTCTTCTGCTCATCAAAACGCTATTTTCTGAGGTCAATTTCTAAGTAAACAAGACCTGTTACATTCCATGATCTGCAGCATTACGGGTAAAACCCGTCAACGTGAAGTGTTTTAATTTTTCTTGCTGAGTTCAAACAGAAGCCTTTTTTCTTCTGCGGTAAGCCCTTCGTAACCGGATTTGGAAATTTTGTCCAGGATCCGGTCAAGATCGTCCTGATCATGCTCATTCACAATTTCGGCATCCGTAA
>SLQC01000328.1 GCA_007131625.1 Balneolales bacterium
GATTATCATGGCCATACTCGTTCTTTTGGTCATTTTTAATGTCATTCCCTATCGGCCAAGGACCGATATAACCGAAGACGCCCTGGATATTCTAAAGAAAAGATTTGCCCGGGGTGAAATTGAACGGGAAGAGTTTGAAGAGCGAAAAAAAATATTGAAACAAGCCAAATAACTTAAAACAATCAGAGATTATGAAAACAATCAACGTAGCGGTAAACGGATACGGAGTCATTGGAAAACGGGTTGCTGAAGCAATAAACCTGCAAGATGATATGGAACTGGTTGGTATTGGTGATGTGGCTGCCGATTGGAGAATTCAAACCGCTGCTTCAAAGGGATATGCTATCTTTGCCAACACGGAAGAAGGGCGAAATGCGATGGCTCAGGAGAACATTCAGATAGCTGGTGATCTTGACGATCTGATTGATGCCGCCGATGTCGTTGTGGACTGTACGCCCAAAAAATTCGGCGCCGAAAATGCCCGTCGTTATAAAAGTGCCGGGGTGAAGTTCATTGTTCAGGGAGGTGAAAAACATCACATAACAGGCCATTCTTTTGCCGCCGAATCCAATTATATCTCAGCTCTGGGAAGGCAATCAACGCGTGTTGTTTCCTGCAACACAACCTCTATCGTGCGAACACTTAGTGCATTGAAACGTGCGGATTTATTGAAAAAAGCGCGCGGCACGCTGCTGCGCCGGGCTACCGATCCATGGGAAAGTCACAAAAACGGTATCATGAATACAATGGTACCCGAACCGGATATACCCAGTCACCAGGGGCCGGATGCCCAGAGTGTGGATCCCGAGCTGGATGTAGTAACCGCAGCCGTGAAAGTGCCACAAACACTTTCCCACCTGCACTACTGGACTGTGCAATTGACCCGTGAAGCATCCAAAGAGGAAGTGATGGAAGCGTTTGGCACCTCAACCCGAACCGCATTCATAAAAATGAGCGATGATCTTTCAGCCAATAATGCGGTCAAGGAACTGATGCTGGATTTGGGCCGCCCCCACGGCGATATGTACGAAGTGGCCATTTGGGAAGACATGCTCAAAGTGGAAGGCGACGAGCTGTACTACGCTTATCTGGTCGATAACCAGGCCATCGTAATTCCCGAAACCATCGATGCCATACGTGCATTAACGGAAGTTGAATCCGATCCCAAAAAATCGATTGAAAGGACAAACCTGTCGCTGGGTGTTATGCAACGGTTTGTTTAGAAAGATCAGTTTTCATTACTACATGCATTTCGTGCGGTCGTGTAAACAATTATTACTCTGACTCTTACATTAAGCCACGCCGCAACAAATGCTGGCCGTTATAAAGCGGAAAACACTTAAACTAATATTGACAAATGAGTTTTTTAGAAACACAACGACAAAAAGCAATCAGACTTCGGGACAACATTTTCAAAGACCCCGGTGGAGGCGTTTTCAAAAAATCTGAAAGAGAGTTTGTGCTTGGCTGCCAGTGAAGTGCTTCGATATCGCCACCTTCGGGTAGCTGCAAAACGTTGGGGTACATGCAGATAAAATTCGAGAATTGGACTAAAGAATTAAATGGACGATTACAAAAAAGACAGTTTGACGCTTAAAGGTGCTGTAGCTCTTGGTACTGGTGTAATGATCGGTGCCGCCATTTTTGCCCTGCTGGGCCAGGTGGCTGAACTTTCCGGTGCTTTATTTCCCCTCATATTCCTGGTGGGGGCCATTATTTCAGGGTTCAGCGCTTATTCGTACATAAAAGTATCAAATACCTACCCCTCCGCTGGCGGTATAGCGATGATATTGCAGAAAGCCTATGGAAAATCAACCATCACTGCCGGTGCGGCCCTATTGATGGCTTTCGCTATGATTATCAACCAAAGCCTTGTAGCCCGGACCTTTGGCTCTTATACCATGCAGTTATTTGACGTGGGAGGCAACAGCTATTGGATACCGGCCCTGGGGGTGCTTCTATTGGTTTCTACCTTCCTTATCAATATTGCTGGCAATAAGTTCATCCAAAAGTCAGCCCTTGTTATGGCTATTTTGAAAGTTGGCGGCATTGCCATTTTTGCCATTGGCGGCTTGTGGGCGGCTGGTTTTTCTCTGGAGAGGACCATTCCTGCAGAGCTTTCGGAAGAATACTCCATTGCAAGCTACCTCGGTGCCCTGGCACTGGCAATTCTGGCGTATGCAGGCTTTACTACCATTACCAATAGCGGTGCAGAGGTAAAAAATCCGCATAGAAATGTAGGACGAGCCATTATCATCTCTTTGTTGATTTGTGCCGTGGTTTACGTATTTGTAGCAATAGCCGTGTCTGCCAATTTATCCGTTCCCAGGATAATTGAGGCCAAAGATTATTCGCTTGCTGAGGCTACACGCCCTGCATTTGGCAAATATGGGTTGTGGTTTACAGTGGGTATCGCCATTCTGGCCACGGTCTCAAGTGTTGTCGCCAATGTATTTGCCATTTCGCGAATGACAGCCATGTTAACCAATATGGAACTTGTTCCACACAGTCATTTCGGTATGCCGGGACGGATTCAGAAACACATGCTTGTCTACACAATTGTTATTGCCATTGTTCTCACCATTTTCTTTGATTTGACCCGGATCGCCTCCCTGGGCGCTGTCTTTTACATAGTGATGGATATGGTGGTTCATTGGGGAGTATTGAAGCATTTGCGCAGGAAGGTGAATGCGAATCCTGTAATTGTGATAACAGCACTGGTAATTGACGGAGTTGTTTTAGCGGCTTTCCTATGGATCAAAGCCTCTGCTGACCTTTTAGTTGTGTGGTTATCCCTCGCATTGATGATTATGATTTTTGCAGGTGCAAAGTGGTTTTTACATTGGAAAGAAAATGAATAGTAAGAAAGAATGAAAAGCACGATACCCCAACATTGTATAAGCGTAATGCGTGCTGAACGGATAAAATTGAGCATTTTTGCTCCTAAGAAACATTGCGGATGTAGCAACTTCACTTCCCAATGTAGATATTGTAGTTGGTGAGGGACGTAATTTCCTTCGCAACACCACGAGCCAATATGACCTCATCATGTTGGCCTTACCGGTCACCAAAGGCAGTCGGAGTATCGATGGCTATGCCCTGACTGAAAATTATTTATTTACGGTAGAAGCCTTCACCGATTATCTGAATAGCCTGACCCCCGAAGGACGCATCATTTTTGTAACTCACGGCAATGCGGAACTCAGCCGGTTGCTTTCATTGGCGTTGACTTCTTTTGAGGAACAGGGTGTTTCGGTTGAACAAGCTATGAAACACCTTTATTCGATATCGCGACATCAAATGCCTACCCTGGTGATCCAAAAAAGAATCAACATTATATTTTTGAAGATACTCCTCCTTCGTTAACATCAAAATAACCAAAAATGACCTCTACATATACAATGACCGGTATTTCCGGAATTTTCGCATCATCCCGCGGCAAGATGACATGCAGAAATAATATGTACGCATCAACGCTAATGTTCTCATTGCTGTTCACACTGGCAACACTGCCGGCGCCAGGGGTGAGCTTTTCACAAACCGGAACCGTTTTTGGCGAAGTCCTTGACCTGGGTACCGGTGAAACGCTTCCGGGTGCTACGGTCGTTATTGAGGGAACCACCATCGGCGTGGCCACAGATGTCGACGGAAGGTTTGTCCTGCGCCGGGTACCGGCAGGCGACCACAGCGTTATGATCAGCTACATCGGTTATGAGACGAAGACGCTTGAGATATCGGTCCAGGCGGACGAACGAACGGAATTGAATGTCAACCTGCAGGATCTGGCGATTATGGGAGATGATATTCTGGTAATGGCCCGCCAACGCGGCCAGGCACGTGCACTGCCCCGTCAGCGTGAGTCGGTGAATATCCGCAACGTCATCTCTTCGGAGCAAATTGATGCCTTTGCCGACGAGACGGTCTCCGGTGCCCTGCGGCGGGTGGTCGGTATGGGACACGGGGGCACCAACATACGGGGAGTAGGCGCGGCGGCCAGCAATATCACCATGGACGGGCAGCGCATGGGATCAACCGGTAGTGATCGTGCCGTGGACCTGAGCACCATCTCCGCCGACATGGTCCAGGAGCTGGATGTGATCAAGGTTATCACCCCCGATATGCATGCTGATGCCATGAGTGGTGTAATCAATGTAAGCACTCGCCGACCAATCGGCGGTGACCGGAACATGAATGTCCGATTGGGAGGCGGCGTGCAGGACCGCTATTACCGGCATACGGGAGCATCTTCCAGGTTGTCGTTCAGCTATGGGGACTCGCCAACAGACAATTTTACCTATGGATTTAATCTCGGATATCAGCGCTCTCCCGGTGCCACCGAATCCGTCCAAACGGATTGGGATCAACGAACCTGGGATGACATAGGACGCGTGGATGTGGCCTCCAATTTTCGCACCGAGCTACGGTTTGACGTGCGCGACCGATATTCGGCCGGCTATCAAATGACTTTCCAGCCTACCGACCGCTCGACCTTCCACCTGCAGAGCATGTTCAATTATCAGGAAAGGGTAGATCGCCGCCATAGTGTCCAGTATATCCTCACCGTATCCCGTTATACCAATCCGACTCGTACCGGTCCGATTCTCGGTGGAAATCAGTCTCAATTACGATTTGATCAACGCCTGGATGAACCTGTCACCCATCAATACACCGTACAGTTTGGCGGACGACATCTGCTCGACCGCTTTGATGTAGAATACATTTTGGGATGGGGCCATGGCCGTAATCATTCGGACAGTTACCGGCTTGCAGTGCGTACACCCAATCGTTTTGATTGGCTCGTTAACGCGGTAGATCGGACGAATGTGGAAGTAGATATCGCCATGGACACCAGTGAATGGCAAGTCTACCCGGAACCCGGAAGAGTCCAGTTCACGGGGCATGACCATCGCGTCAGCCGTCATCAGGACAACGAATTTACCTCGGGACTGGATTTTTCCTCCCCTTACGATCGGGGGACCATTAAATTCGGTGCCAGCGGTTTGTTTACCTTCCGCAAAGGACAAGGTGAACGATTTAACGGCGGTTTTGACCGAAGACTCAATGCAAACGAACTGGAGTGGATTCCAAATGCCAGTTGGCAAATTTTTGACCGGAAACACCAATCCTACAGCATCCCCTGGATGATCGACTTGCAGAAAGCCAAGGATCTCTACTATGGCCAGCGTCCGCACTTTGACATAAACCTGGACACCTGGATGGAGGAAGTGGAAACTTCGCAATACCAGGCCGATGAACACACCCTGGGGGCCTATGTGATGGGTGATATTTCCTTTGGTCGACTGGTCCTGCTCGGCGGGGCACGTGTGGAACATGCCATCAACGACTATCTCGGCCGTCAAGGCTCCATCAGTCAGGAAGGCCGGTTCCAGGGAGCCGTCGATGTCAACACCCTAACCACCTTTACCAACCTGTTCCCCAATGCCCAAGCGGTGTATGCCCTGACCAACAGAACCAATATGCGTGCGGCTTATTCCCGGGCTATCGGACGTCCCACATTTGGACAATTAAGTCCGAATACTTTGCGGAATTACAGCAATGAAACCATCCGCCAGGGCAATCCGAAGCTCAAGCCCATGCTGGCCAATAATCTGGACTTTATCGTGGATCATTACTTCATGCAGGTCGGGCAGCTCTCGCTGGGCGTGTTCTATAAAGACCTCTCGGACTTCGTCTTTTCCCGCACCGATATTCTTCGTGCCGACACGCCGGACGAAAATATAGTAGGAGAAATCGGCGGTGAACAGGGTCCGGAAGAAAATGAATTTCTTTATGATGGTTGGCGAAGAACGACCTTTGCAAATGGTGAAGAAGCCCAGGTTTATGGCATCGAATTTTCCTGGCAGCAAAACCTTTCGTTTCTACCGGGATTTCTGGGTAATTTCCACACGTATACCAACTATGCCTATACCCAGTCCTTTGCTGATATCGGTCGCCGGCATCCTGATCCTATCAGAGCCCAGGAATTAGTGCAGGTACCATTGCTTGATATGAGACCTCACGTAGCTAATGTGGGTTTGGGTTATATTCAGGGTCCATTCAACACACAGCTCAGCTATCACTGGGGCTCCCCCTCGCTGTCCTCGTATGGAAGTCCGCAGTGGGTACCGCAGATCCATCAACGCCATCGCGAATATTTTGATGCCTATCGCGACGCGGCAAATGATCTGTCGATGACCGTGCGGTACCGGATTTCCAGTAATTTCCGGATCTGGGCCGATGCCTCGAATATCCTGAATAACCGGAGCATCAGTTATAATTTTGATCAGGAGTTCTATCCGAGAACTACGTCACTGAGCGGTCGAAGAATCAATATGGGTCTCCGGTATACATTCTAATAAGGCACAAAAAATGGCCATGACGGCAACCCGTCACACAGAAGCATGATTAAAATCGGTAAATTGTAGAAGGTAGATAGTAGATAGATCTACAACTCTACTTTCTACAACATTCTACCTTCTACATACCTTTTAACTTTCAAACTTTCAACTTTCAACCCAATTTTTAACAGATGAAATATTACCTGTCAACAACATATAACGGAACGTTCGACGAAGCCATTGAAAAAGCAACCGGAGAACTCAAAAAAGAAGGATTCGGAATACTGACGGAAATAGATGTTAAGGATACACTCAGGCAAAAACTGGATGTCGATTTTAAAAAATACAGAATTTTGGGGGCTTGCAATCCCGGATTTGCCTATCAGGCCCTTCAGATAGAAGATAAAATCGGTACCATGCTTCCGTGCAACGTAATTGTGGAAGAACATGAAGACGGATCTGTAGAAGTTTCCGCTGTTGATCCTATGGCTTCCATGCAGGCTGTCGATAATGATGAATTACATAATATCGCTACAGAAGTTCGCAACTTGCTTGAAAAAGTGATCAGAAACATATAA
>SLQC01000158.1 GCA_007131625.1 Balneolales bacterium
GAATCGCTCGCGAACCCATATATCGGATAGTGGAAATGGGAGCGGGTTTTCCGCCTTGTCGGGTGGATTTCGAAATTATTATGGAGTCTTCTTTGGAAGGGGTAATTTGGCGGGATGGTGGACCGCATCCGGAGATTCAGTTACCAGGGCATGGTCTCGGAGTATTGGAATCAATGAAAGTCATGTGAGCAGAAATTTGAGTAATAAACGGAGTGGTTACTCGGTTCGATGCATCCAGGAATGATGGTATGAGAAAAAGGAGAAATGGATCAGTATGGATTTCAAGATCGACGCTGGCGTCACTGGCCATGCTCGTTGCTTTGCTTTTTTGCGGGCTTGCCCATGCCCAAATCGGTGACCTGCAGCGTTTAAGTATCACCCCGGTGGATGCGCCCGATGCCGGCATCCCCGTCTTCCGTGACCATCCGGACAAAGCCGCCATCATCATAGAGTCGTCGCTGACCAATCTGGTTTTCGAGTCGAACATGGGCGGCATCGTGGATCAGCGCAGCGAGCCGGCCCGCGGCCGCTACATCCTGATCATCGAGCCATTCACGCAGATCCTGCAGGTCAATGCCCCGGGGTTCATCACCGGACGGTTCCGCGTGGCCGCTCCGCAGGCGCGCGATGTGCTCCACTATGAAATTGAACCCGAAGAGCGCGCGCCGGATCTGATCTCTGTAATCTTCAATGTTAAGCAGGATGATGCAACGCTGTATGTGGATGATCAGCTCACCGAGGCCAACCAGACGGTGCAGCTTGTCCCGGGTGTCCATCAGGTCCGGCTTGAGCGAGAGGGTTACCGGATCATCGAAGATGCCGTGAATGTCAGCCCGGGGAATATCCAGTTTAATTACGAGATGGAGGTGATTGACCTGGTCCCGGTGTACATTAGCTCAAATGTTCCAGAAGCCCGTGTGCTCATAGATGGGACCGAGCGAGGGCAGATAGACCGTGCTGGCGGGTTCGGCTTGTTTTTATACCCAGGTTCCTATGCCTTGACGGTGATCCAAAGTGGCTATGTGACCCGTAATGAGAACCTCGAAGTTGCCGAAGAGGGACAAAATCGTATCTCAGTTGACCTGCAGCGCAATGTTGGAGAACTGGCCCTGGACCTGACTCCTTCCGATGCCAGTGTGGAACTGAACCTCCAGGGTTACAGCGGGCAGGATCTTGTGGAGCTGGCCCCGGGCCGTTATCGGCTGGATGTTATAAAAGATGGCTACGCACCACACAGTGAGTCCATTGAGATTGTCCGTAATGAGCGCCTGGAACGAAGCATCACACTTGAGGCCTACACTGGATCGCTGAAGTTTACAGCCTCGCCCAGCGACGCCAAGGTAACGTTGTTGGACAGATACGGAGAAGTCGTGGCAAACTGGCAGGGAATTAACCTGCTCCGAAACCTGAAAGTAGGCACCTACATCTTGCAAGTGGAAGCTCCGGATCATCTTCCCATGGAGCAGACTATTGCAATATCCAGAGACCAGACACTTGAACATCGTATAGTGCTAACCGAAGGTACACCATGGGATAGGGATACCCAAACTAGAGTTGTGGAAGCCAGAGAACCACAAACCGTTCGTAATCTGGACACCGATGAACAGGATCCCGAAGCCAATCGGCCGACTAATTCAGCCCCGGTCACCTATGTGGTGAAATCCGGCGACACAGTCGGTCATATTGCAGCATGGTTTGACACCCAAGCGTGGCGCATCCGATCCTGGAACAATATCGGCAACCTCATCCGTCCTGGACAGCACCTTAATATTTATGTGCCAGCACATCTGCGTGACCAGTACGCCCAGCTTAACAACATGAGCCGGGCAGAGCGCAACAGCTTTTCGGTTTCCTCCGCGTCCACGAGGGTAGCGTCCGGCAGCGATGGTGATTACCGCATCTATACCGTGCGTCCGAATGACAATCTTACCGTCATTTCGCGCAGTTTCAATACAAGTGTCGAGGCTATCCAGAGCCTGAACAACCTTCAGTCAACAAGAGTTTATCCAGGACAGACATTGCGAATTCCTAACTGATTGTGTGTCATCTCATCAGTAATTTCGTCCAACCTGTCATTCAATGTGATTTTTTAATCCCGTTTTATTCTTTTAAATGGTCATAGCAGATACCTGGCCGCCAAACCCGTGTAAGTGAGTCGACATTTTATCAATGTTGTCTTGATGCTGGCTGCCATTCTTCACATCTCTGCTTTATTACCGATGAAAAAAAATCGAAGCCCCAAGGACTTGGTGATGTCTTGGCGTTTCTATTTAATGACAATTCTAAAGTCCACTAAAAAAATCCTTATATCATTGTATCTCCTATGGTTAGTTTATCCAGCTTGTGATTAAAGCACCAAAGTGAAATTGGGCGGGGCTTCGTTTTCGCCTTTGTCTTTTATGCAAAATCCAGATACACTGCTGATATCTCGGGACATATTCTAAGCCCGGCACCTTTTCTCAGAATTTATTTATCCGAATTGGTATAATGACGATGTCAAGAATTAAGTAGTACGACCACTATAACTGTATAAAGAAAAACGTCCCGGTCCAATGTTCGCCAAAAGCCTGATCGCGTGTTGCCTGCCGCTTGCCATCATACTGTTCCTGGCGGGTTCAGGCATAACTCAGTCGAACGAGCTGCGCCGGCTGAGCATCACCCCTGTGGATGCGCCCGCTTCTGGCATACCCGTTCTCCGCGACCATCCGGACAAGGCTGCCATCATTATCGAGTCTACGCTGACGAACCTTGATTTTGATTCGAATATGGCCGGAATTGTGGATCAATACAACGAACCTGGCCGGGGCCGCTACATCCTGATTATCGAACCTTTCAACCAGAATATCCAGGTCAATGTCCCGGGGTTCATCACCGGACGGTTCCGGGTTGGTGCACCACGTGCTCGCGATGTTTTTTATTATCAGATAGAACCGGAAGAACGTATGCCGGATCTGATTCCCGTTAACTTCAACGTTACACCTCATGATGCACGGTTGTTTGTCGACGATCAGATAACCGAGACTAACCAAACTGTGCAGCTTCCACCCGGTGAAAAACAGATTCGCTTAGAGCGTGAAGGCTATCGGGTGATAGATGAAGTCATTGTGGTGAGCATGGATAATGTGCTTTTCAATTATGAAATGGGTAAGATTGACATTGTACTTGTGCAAATCAGAACCAATGTTCAAGATGCAGCAGTTTTGATTGATGGATCGGAAGTTGGCCGAACGGATAACTCGGGAGGATCAGATTTCTTTGTCTACCCGGGAACTTATGCGTTAACCGTAAGCCAGAGCGGGTATATAACATACAATAGGACATTGCAAGTAAACGAGGACAAGGAAAACCGCATCACCATGGAACTGAATCGAAATTTGGGTACTCTTTCTATACAAGTCAGTCCATCGGATGCAGCGGTTCAATTGAATAGAAGAGATTACAGTCGACAGTCCCGCATCGAGCTGGCTCCGGGAAGGTACCTTTTGGAAGTGGAGAAACAGGGTTACGAACCACACAGTGAGACGATTGAAATCGGGTTGAACGAACTTATAATAAGATCAGTGAGACTTCAGGCGTATACAGGCTCGCTTCAATTTACAGTATCCCCTACCAATGCCTCATTCAGCCTGAGGGATCCAGCAGGCCGAACGGTGGGGCAATGGGAAGGTTCACGGCTTCTGTCCGAGTTAAAGGCTGGATACTATACTCTGCATGTTGAAGCACCAGGTTATCGGTCACAAAAGAAGAATATTCACATATCCAAAAATGAAACTCTGGAGAAGCATTTGGTACTAAATACTAAAATAGAATCCAAAATTACAGGTATCAGGGGTAGCAGATCAGCACCAAATCAGATTGAGAGCGAAGAGGAGGATGTTGATCGTGCATTTTTGATTCAACTGGATTGGGAAGGTGATATTAATCGCACTCCGCTTCTCCAGCCGATGCCCAACTATGTGCCACAGGCAGATGTGGTGATCTCCGTAAGATTCGAAGTGCGTCCGGATGGTACCATAGGTAGGCTTCAACCCATAATAAAGGCAGATTCCGAACTGGAGCTGGAAGTGTTGCGCACACTGAGAACCTGGAGGTTTTCGCGTCTACCCGGCAACATACCCCAAGAGTCCCAGTTCGGAGTCGTTACTTTCCGCTTCCTTATTGAATAAGAGTTTTTTAGGGTCATGTGAATTTTCTGGGGACTACGCATAAAGCTTGCTCAAGCGAAACAGGATGAAGATGGTGTCTCTGACTCTTATTTGGTGTAGTGGTTTAGTACCGTGTCCGGTATCCTCGCGCGCTTCCTTCGTATCTCTACTTGCAATTCTTACATCTTTAGATGTCTGCCGTGCGTGCAGTAGCTCTGTACGTTGCATCAAGGATTAATGACACCTTGATTAATTGCCGGACCGCCCATATGTTGGAGCATCGTTAATGACCTCATCACGCCTTCCATGGCAGATGACATCACCATGCAGAGATTCTATCCCGGTAGAGAGGAGTCAGTTTTTTTCAATGGTAATGATTTCCGGGACATGATCCTGGTAGCGCTCCATGGCCATCCCAGGGCTCGCATTGATATATGTCGGATCACAGACATGGAAAGTTGCGCCCTCAATGTTAATGGTATCGCCGGAGAATGGTTCGTTGAAACGTACTGCGGTGGCAATGTGACCAGGATAACGCAAAGCAACTACATCCAAATCTGTAAGTTTTTTCACCAGGTAGCTGAAAAGTATGGCCCGGTCTTCGCAATCCGAGTAACTGTAATAGAGAGTCTCTTCGGGGAAAAGAGGTTTTTCCCGGCCGAAATTATCAAGATCAATCTTGTATCCGAATGCATTCTGAACAAAATGAAGCAGCAGATGGATGGCGTCCTTTTCGGATCTCCCTTCAATATGCATCGCAAGTGACCGGGTCAGGTCATTCGAAGTGATTTGCGAGACCGGAGCATTGAAATAGATATTAAGTTCTGTTTGGGGGAAAAACTCATAAAACGCTATAAGATGCCGGTTGATTCGTACTTGAAACTCAATTTGCTCGTCGCGGAAAGAAAAACTGAAGTCACGGTTTACATAATCAGTCTGAAAAACCGGTAATTCTGGTATTCTGAGTGATAAAGGTGAGAGCTGGCCTGGGAAATCCGCCCGGTATGTGAAAACCCGCTTAGACTCTGCAGGTGCCTTGTCAAAACTTGCAACAAAAAAAGGTCTGTCATCGAAGCGAAAAAAAGGAATACCATACAGCTGGGATTCTGTCGCCAGCATTAAAACTATGCCTTCATCATTGAAACCAACCCTCGCTTTCCGACCGCATTGGATGATCATGAACCATGTGTAGAGTTTAGCCAGATCGCGGTCACCAGAAAAACCAACCAGACCGGTTGAAAAAATCAGTTTGGCTGTACCCCAGTCATTGAGTTGCATTAGTTCCTGGACTTTCTCGAAATAATGTACAGGGTAATCAATTTCTGACTCGCTGAGCTGCTTCCAAAAGGCAGCAATTCCTTCAGCACTGTAAGGATTATTCAACGATAAGCGACTCAAGGACGTATCAAATGGTACATTCAGCAGATGACCGAAAAAGTTTACTTGAATTGCTGGCTGGTCGAGATCAAAAATGTCGGACAGCTCGATCTGCTTCAACTCAGGCTTTTGTAGATCGGGTGGATACGCATCTGGATCAACCGGTGGCAAGGTGTAGGGAGGTGGCGGTTCAGGTTCGGATCTGATGTCCGCATCAGGTGTAATTCCAGATACCGTATCGGGCTTAAAATAAGGAGTGGCAGGTGGCTTTTCTTCTTTAAGAAACGATTCGGGTGTTACTCCATCCACTAACTCCCAGTGTTGGCGTAACATATCTTCGAAAGCACGATTCTGTTCTTCCCTGAAGCCATCAAATTGTTGCTGGCTTATACGCAACCATTCTTCGAAATGCTGCCCATATGATTCAGATGGTAACAATACCAAAACAAGGAGCAGAGGAAGAGTGATCAATGCTGTTCGGATCATGTTGCTACCCAGGTTGGTTCAGAAAGTATCTGGCTGTACGTGTCAGAGGGAAGTTGCACTTTGGGACAAAGTTCAGGATAAAAAGACACTTCAATGGTCTGAATAGAACCCAGGAGCCAATTATTCAAGATGGCTTTACGCCTACTGCTTTCGTCAAAGTTTTTACTTGGTAGTTATTGTGCAAGTGCCACTCAACCTTTGCAGTGGTCGCAAGAAGCAACTTACGTGGCACTTGCTGGAATGAATTCTACCTTCCCATTAGTGAATTACCTATTTGAAGAAAATCGGCTAGTTTCCCCTTCGCCTGTTTTCATAATCTTCCACAGCTCTTTCAAGCTCCTGAAAAGATTGAGACTGCCGAAAACGTGTATACATTTCTTCCCGTTCTCTCACTTGTTCCATGAACTGAAGGTTTGCAGCACCTATAGGATATTCCATCAGCACGTACGCACGCCACATGTCACCTTCACGATTATGCGAAGATTCCTTCACCTGACTCCCGTGCAAGCTGGTTGCCACGACAGTTCGGCTGACTTCCTCAAACATCTGACGGAATGTGGCATCTTCATCCACACCGACCTCTTCCGTGAAGTTTTTCTGCATAGCTTCAATCCGGACTTCCACTATGCGGCCAACTTCTGCACGTGCATCGGTCGAAGCGCGGTTGATTGCGGTTTGGAGATCACGGGAAGAGGCTGTTCTGGGAACGAATACGTAGTTAGGGTCCTCGGGCGGGTTACTGAACCATAATGGTGATCCATCTGGACTGGTTGCCTTGTCCGAGGAAGAGCAAGCGTTTAAGAAAAAAATGCCGTAAATCAGCAGTAATGATAATAAAGTAGCTTTTGTTCTCATGGTTGAAAGATTAAGTTGATGTTATTCAAAGAGCTTGGACCAAGTGAAAAAAA
>SLQC01000064.1 GCA_007131625.1 Balneolales bacterium
AGGGAGCCCAATGGGATTTGAACCCACGGCCTCCAGGGCCACAACCTGGCGCTCTAACCAACTGAGCTATGGGCTCCATTTGCTGCTAAAAATCGAATTCCAAAGTACTAAATCCAGAATCCACTAATCAATATTCAATAGTACCGCGTACGGGATTCGAACCCGTGCTACCGCCGTGAAAGGGCGGCGTCCTAGGCCTCTAGACGAACGCGGCAAAGTAATTCATACAATCTTAAGCTGAGGCGACAGGCGGATTCGAACCGCCGTACGAGGTTTTGCAGACCTCTGCCTAGCCACTCGGCCATGTCGCCATAAAAACGGTTTCTGTACGCCCGACAGGACTCGAACCTGTAACCTACTGCTTAGAAGGCAGTTGCTCTATCCGGTTGAGCTACGGGCGCCTGAACAATATGTGGAAAACCAACATATGGCCTGTATTCAAACGTTACCGGCTTCCAACTCACAATCAATATTGCTGGTATCCAAAGTGTCGGGGCGACAGGATTTGAACCTGCGACCCTCTGCTCCCAAAGCAGATGCGCTACCGGGCTGCGCTACGCCCCGATCAGATACTTCAACCGAATTAGCTCAACATGTCATGCCGATTAATACAAAGTCAACAAGTACAAAGAACAAAAAAAACCTTATTGAATAATCCGCTTTTGCAAAGACTGTCAAGATAAAGGAAATACATGACCAAATCAATGCATCGATCATCTTAAAATCAAACTTATTTGTAAAAGGTTTCTTTGAATGCGTTTGCCTCTTTTTTACCCAACAAGTGCACAAGAATAAAAGCGTGGGCTAGTCCGGTTCCGTATCCGGTTATCTGTACAAGAGAAGCCGCCGGAACAAGCAGCGCAGTTGCAAGGTTACCGGTAGAAAAGAGACCGTCGGTAAACAGAACCAGTATAAGTATTCCGATCGGCACCCACAGAATAAAGGTTAACATGGGGATGGATACGAGCGCTGCTGCCAGATAGCAGACAAATAGAGTAGGGAGCATATGGACCGTTTTCAGCGTTCCGGGATGAAGTTGATTCAGCACAATGCGTGCCATTCCGGAGTTGTAAACCTGCTTGAAAAACTTCTTCAGATCGGTTCGTCTTTTGTGATATACCCAGGCATCTTCGAAAAGCACCGAACGGTATCCGGCCGCCATAAGTCGCATGCTGAGATCCAAATCCTCCCCGAAACGCAAACCGGAAAAGCCGCCTACTTTGTCAAAAGCATCCCGGCGAACCCCCATATTGAAGCTGCGAGGATAGTAGCGGTCCATTTTTTTTTTGCCGCCCCGAATTCCACCGGTCGTCAGAAAGGAGGTCATAGCATAGTCTATCGCCTTCTGAATAGCGGAAAAATCGGAGGATGCACGATCAGGACCCCCGAAAAAATCGACTCCACCTGCAGAAATCCCACTGGAAATGGCTTCGAAATATCCCTCAGGGACCAAACAATCGGAGTCAAAGTAAATCAGCCATTCGCCACGGGCCGACTGTGCACCGGTATTTCTTGCGGCGGCGGGCCCCGCATTTTCCTGATAGATATAGTACAGATTCAGAGTTTTGGTATAGTGACGACAGACATCCTCGCTGCAAATTTGAGACCCGTCTTCGACTACGATTACTTCCACATCACAGGATCCCTTTTTGTCGGAAGATATTGCGTCAACTGTTGCATCACCAGCATCCGTATCGCCAGTTTCCGTATCCCCAGCATCCGCATCCCCAGTATCCGCATCCCCAGTATCCGAATAACCAGCATCCGCATTACCATCATCCGTATCGCCAGCATCCGTATCACCAGTATCCAAAACTTCGGCCGACACCCCCGGTTTTAAAGTTAGGGTTTCCGAATCTTTCTGTTGCTTCCATCCCAAACAGGTTTGCAAGCTTTCAAGAAGCTCATTAAGTTCGTCGGGCCGATTATACACCGGAATGATGATGGAGTAGCGAATAGTCATTTTTGTCGGTCATACCGTTTGAAATAAAGGGTTGCGAAATGTGAATGATCACGGTATCTGTAATTTTATGTAACCGGCCCGGTTGATGCTGCATCATATTTTGGACTTCAGGAAAAAAAAGGATCGTTCGTGAAATGAGAACTCTCACGAGGCAGGATTTGAGAACTTGAGCCTGTTCCTGGAAGTATGAGGAGGAAGTAGTCTGCCAGCTGCAGAATTCTCACTTATTGTTTTCAGCGACATTCTCTGAGGAGGTGCCGTTTTTGGTTTCTTCCGGATTTTCAGCTTTGTCCGGTTCCTTCCATTCAAAGGAGAGCCCGTCCCGGGAGTTGTTCATTTTAATGCGTATGGTCGACCCGAGTACTTTTTCCGCAGTAAGGAGTTCTTCAGCAAGGGGATCCTCTACATACCTCTGGATAGCTCGCTTGAGCGGACGTGCACCGAATTTCTGGTCAAAACCTTTTTCACTTAAAAACTCTTTGGCTCCTTTTGTGATATTGACCTTGTACCCGAGGCTGCCGATTCGAGCAAAAAGCTGTCCCGCCATGTTGTCGATGATTTTGAATATATCACTCCTTTCAAGTGCCCTGAATACGATCACATCATCCACCCGGTTCAGAAATTCAGGATTGAATACCTTGTTCAAAGCATCCTGAATGGTCGATTTCATTTTGGCATAATCAAAGGTATCATCTGCGTTCGAAAATCCGATACCACGACCGAGATTCTTAATGTCCCGCGCACCGATATTGGAGGTCATGATAACGATTACGTTTCGAAAATCGACTTTCCGGCCGAGACTGTCAGTCAGAATACCGTCGTCAAGAACTTGTAAAAGCAGGTTGAAGACATCAGGGTGTGCTTTCTCGATTTCATCCAGCAGCACGACACTGTACGGTTTCCGGCGGACCTTCTCTGTGAGAATTCCCCCTTCTTCATAACCAACATATCCGGGAGGTGCCCCGACCAGTCGTGATACGGAGAATTTTTCCATGTATTCGCTCATATCGATGCGGATGAGCGCGTCGGTGGAGTCAAACAGGTATTTGGCCATAACCTTGGCCAACTCGGTTTTACCGACACCGGTAGGACCCAGAAAGATGAATGATCCGATAGGACGAAACGGGTCTTTAAGCCCGGCCCGGGTTCTCTGGATAGCTTTGCTGAGCTTGAGAATTGCCTCGTCCTGTCCAATGATATGGCTAGAAAGCTCTTCTTTCATTTTCAGCAACTTCTGGCCTTCACTTTGCGCGATCTTGTTCACCGGGATGCCGGTCATCATTGCGACGACGGTCGCAACATCATCTTCCTCTACATTGTAGACAATTTTCTCACACTCTTTTTCCCATTCCCGTTGTTCATGTTCAAGCTCTTCGATCAGGCGTTTCTCATTGTCGCGAAGTCGTGCAGCATCTTCAAAGCGCTGTTTTTTGACCATATTGTTTTTTTCGACACTGATCAACTCGATTTCCTCTTCCAGTTTGATGATATGTTTGGGAACAGTGATATTGGAGAGGTGAACCCGGGCACCTGCTTCATCGAGCGCGTCGATAGCCTTATCGGGCAGAAACCGGTCGGTGACATATCGGTCCGTAATCCTGACACAGGAGTTGATCGCTTCATTGGAGTACCGGACTCCGTGGTGTGACTCGTATTTGGGTTTGATCTGATTTAGAATGGTGATGGTCTCTTCCGGAGATGTGGCATCCACCATGATTTTTTGGAAACGGCGTTCCAGGGCTCCGTCTTTTTCAATGTATTGACGGTACTCGTTGAGAGTAGTGGCCCCGATTGCCTGAACATCGCCGCGGGCAAGAGCGGGTTTGAGCATGTTGGAAGCATCCAGAGAGCCGCTGGCGCCGCCGGCACCCACAATGGTGTGCAATTCGTCAATAAAAAGTATGATATCCGACGTTTTTTCCAGCTCGTTCATGACCGCTTTCATGCGTTCTTCAAACTGCCCCCGGTATTTTGTACCTGCTACAAGTGCCGCCAAATCCAGAGCGACTACCCTCTTGTCGTAGAGTACCCGGGATACTTTCCGTTTGATAATCCGAAGGGCAAGTCCCTCTGCAATCGCAGTCTTGCCCACACCCGGTTCTCCAATTAAAACCGGATTGTTCTTTTTACGTCGGCTGAGAACCTGTGCAACTCGCTCGATCTCTTTTTCTCGGCCGACAATAGGATCCAGCTTGTCTTCTTCGGCCAACTTGGTGAGGTCGCGGCCGAAATTGTCAAGGACGGGGGTCTTGGTCTTTTCCATTTTTCGTTCTCTTGCGCTACCTGATGAAGGTTTTGGATTTCGGGAAGATGGCGGCTCACCGGCACTTGCTTTCGAGGCCTCAGATCTGGGTGCCTGTCCGGACACGATCAGGTCAAGATCTTCTCTGACCGCATCATAGGTAATGTTAAATTGCTGCAGGATTTGAGCCGCCAAGTTCTCATCATCCCGCAACAATGATAGCAACAGGTGTTCGGTACCGATGGTGTCGCTTTTGTAAAGTTTGGCTTCGAGATAGGTTATTCGAAGCACTTTTTCTGCCTGTTTTGTGAGGGGAATATTGCCGACGGTGACTGCGGAACCGGTTCCACGCACCGTATCTTCTATAGTCTTCTTGAGCTTGTACAGATCACACCGAAGGTTTTTCAGAATTTTGACCGCGACTCCGTCGCCCAGTCGTAAAATACCCAGGATCAGATGTTCGGTGCCGATGTAATCGTGACCCAGCCGCAAAGCTTCTTCCCGGCTGAACTGAATGACGTCGCGTACTCTATTTGAAAAATTCCCTTCCATACAGATTATAAAGACTCAGGTGTGGGTAATCCTGGATTGACTTTTAAAGGCTCGCAATGAATAAACGGTCAAATCCAAATTAACGTTTGAATCGTGTAACGAAATGTAGCTCTGGCTTAGTGTAAATGCAAGCTTGGAGAATCTTCAACCCCAAAAAAAATCAAAATCGCGTCGAACGATAATCAGAATAGTGGTTTACCGGTCATTTCCTCCGGCTTGTCAATCGCCATTAATTTCAGCAGCGAGGGGGCGACATCAGCCAGGATCCCGTCTTCCACTTGGGTAACTTCCGGTGCATTCACCACGATAAACGGCACCTTGGCCGTGGTGTGTGCCGTGTGGGGGCTTCCGTCCGCCTCTTTCATTTTATCAGCATTGCCGTGATCGGCGATGATTATAATTTTGTACTCTTTTCCAACTGCAGCATCGACAACTTTTTTCAGACACCGGTCAACGGTCTCGACTGCCTTGACGGTTGCATCGAAATTACCGGTGTGTCCCACCATATCCGGATTAGCAAAATTGAGGACGATCAAATCGTAGCTGTCTTCCATGATCAATTTGATCAGATTGTCGGTGAGCTCTGGTGCACTCATTTCGGGTTGAAGATCATAGGTGGGTACTTTTGGACTTGGTATCATTTCCCGGCGCTCTCCGGAGTTCGGTTCTTCCACACCTCCGTTGAAGAAATAGGTCACATGCGGATATTTCTCCGTCTCCGCAATTCTTAACTGCCGGAGGCCATTATCGGCGATAACTTCGCCGAGCGTGTTTTTCATTGAGATCGGCGGATAGGCCACCCGGACATTGGTAAAGCGTTTGTCGTATTGCGTAAAGCAGACATAATGGAGGTTGAGATCTTTTTCAACAGGAAATCCGTCAAAATCGGGATCGGTAAGAGCAGATGTGATCTGCCGTGCCCGGTCACCCCGGATGTTATAGAAGATAACCGGATCGTTTTTGCCGATACGTGATTCCGGTTGTTCATCAACAATGATCGGATTGATGAATTCATCTGTGATTCCATCCTCGTACGACGCATTGACGGCATTGACGGGGTCTGCCGCCCGGGTGCCCTTGCCCCGGACCAGCAAGTCATAGGCGAGTTGTGATCGCTCCCACCTCCGGTCACGATCCATGGCATAATAACGGCCTACGATCGATGCGATTTTTCCGGTCCCGGCCTCATCGGCCCGTTTCTGAAACACTCTCAGATACTCGGCGCCTCCGTGGGGTGAGGTATCGCGTCCGTCCATAAACGCATGGACATAAACATTATCGATATTCTGCTCTTTGAAAAATCGCAGCAATGCAAAAATATGATCGTTATGACTGTGCACGCCGCCGTCCGAAAAAAGTCCCATAATGTGAACTTTTCCGGTTTTTTTCGCTTGTTCAGCCGCATTCAGCAACTCCTTGTTGCGGAAAAAGCCACCTTCCCGGATATCCTTGTTCACTCTGGTCAACTCCTGCCAGACGATCCGTCCCGCCCCGATGTTCAGGTGTCCCACTTCCGAATTACCGAACTGGCCTTCCGGAAGGCCGACATCGAGTCCGGAAGCACTGAGTTTTGAATGGGGGTTGGAATCAAAAAGGGAGTCGATAAAATTTGTGTCAGCTTTGTTGATAGCGCTTACCGTTTCATCTTCGGGAATACCGTAACCGTCTAATATTGCGAGGAGTGCTTTAGCCATGGGAAAATAATTTTGAAGTTACTGTTCACCGGGGACTGCTTGTCACCCGGCATCGAATTAGCATCGGGTTAAAATAAAAAGTGCCGCAAAAGAGCAGCACTATAGCAAACATTGGTAATAAAATGGCAATTTCCGAAGCCGGCAACAGGACATGGGAGGGGCAGGTACCGGATCTGAAGGTCAGCTTCAGCTTACCCGAGATTGTTTACATGTCGAACCAGCGAAGATTTTTTGCTGGCCGCAGTATTTTTGTGAACCAAACCTTTGCATGAAAGTCTGTCGATGTAGGAAACGGCATCATTGAGCAGTGACTGTGCTTGTTCTTTCTCGCTGGACTCCAGGACTTTCCGTGCCAGGGTCCTCATGCGGGAACGTTTTTCGCGATTTTCCAGGCGACGTTTGCTGGATTGACGTACTCGTTTGACGGCTGATTTGTGTTGAGGCATAATCGGTTTTATAAA
>SLQC01000412.1 GCA_007131625.1 Balneolales bacterium
GATGCTGCCGTTACTCAATTTTAACCGGATCGCCTCGTCCCGTAAACTGCTAATCGGTTACAGCGATATCACCGCACTGCAATGGGGAATTTATGCCAGGACCGGACTTCCCTCTTTGTCAACCGGCATGCCGGCCACTGATTTTAATGCTGAACCTGTCCATCCGTATTTTGAAGAAAACTTCTGGAAGTTCATGGAGTCAGGCCGGATCGATTACCGGTTGGAAGTTTCGGCAAACAGAAACAGTGGTTCCTCACATGGCATTGCGATGCCCGGCACATTGTCGGTAGCGGCAAAATTGGCCGGTTCCTCTTACTTCCCGGATCTTGACAACACTATTCCGATATTCGAGGATGTGGACGAATCCCGGCACAAAATCGAGGGCTATCTACTGCAGGCAAAACTGGCCGGATGGTTCGATCGGTGCCAGGCAGTTGTATTAGGCCATTTTACCGAACCGAAATATGAAACTTTTCCTGACAACCCGACACTCGAAAAAATATTCGACCGGATCTTTCGTGATCTCCCTGCAACGATTGTGACCGGGGTGCCATACGGGCATATCGACCACAAAATTCCATTTCCTCTCGGAGTGGAAATATCCCTATCTTACGGACAGACTGTACGTTTTTCCAGCACCGATACACTGTTTGATTTTTGAACTCAAAACGTTTAACCGTTTTTGCATCCGGAACCGGCTCCAATTTTAAAGCGCTGCATCAAGCCGTTTTAAATCACGAGATTCCTGCCTGCATTACCGCCCTGGTTTGCGACAACCCCGAAGCGGGTGCCCTGCAATACGCCCGATCACATAAAATCCGCACCCACCTGATCATTCCGTCCAATTTCCCGGACCGGCAGTCGTATGAGAAAAAGTTGGAATCCGTGCTTGTGGACGAAGCTCCAGACCTCATCATACTCGCCGGATATCTGAAAAAGATACCGGACCGGATTGTGGACATCTTTCCACAAAGGATTATTAACATTCATCCGGCGTTACTACCTGCATATGGCGGCAAGGGTTGGTACGGATTGCGAGTTCACCGCGCGGTCATTGATAACCGTGATAAACTGTCCGGCTGTACCATTCACTTTGTATCTAAAATTTATGATGACGGTCCGATCATAGCCTGGGCAACTGTTCCGGTGTACACCGGCGACACCCCCGAATCACTAGCAGAAAGAGTTCAACAACAGGAACATATTCTGTATCCCAAAGTAGTGCAGCAGTTGTTAACCCGGAATACCACCCTGACCAATAAAACCGACCAACCCGATCACAACGATCACGACAAAAAAAACTACCACGACGATAACTTAAATCAATCCGATCACAACAATGAAACCGATCGCGATGATCAAAACGATCACAATACAAAATCATGACCGATCAGATCCAACAGCTTCCTGAGCTGACAGTAGAACGAGCTTTGTTATCCGTATCCGACAAAACCGGTATTGTCGATTTGGGTAAAGCGCTGCATGTAAAAAATATTGAGATTCTTTCTACCGGTGGCACTGCCAAAATGCTTCGAGACGCTGGAATACCGGTAACGTCTGTGTCTGAGATCACCAATTTTCCCGAATGTCTGGATGGCAGGGTCAAGACGTTGCATCCTATGATTCACGGAGCATTGCTGGCGCGCCCCCGCCAAGCTGATCATGCCCGGACTATTTCGGAGCTCGGCATCCGGCCGGTTCAGCTTGTCGTGGTAAATCTTTATCCGTTTCGTAATGCGGTAACGGCGAAACCCGGTGACCTGGAGCATGCCGTTGAGAACATCGATATCGGGGGTCCGGCCATGATACGCGCTGCCGCCAAGAACTTCGAGAACGTATGTGTACTGACGGATCCCGGCCAGTATAAAACGTTTCTGGAAGCGATAAATGGCCCCGGGGCCTGTATCCGCCCGGAACTGCGGGCATCTCTGGCTAAAAAGGCTTTCCTTCTGACTGCTGATTACGACCGCTTTATTGCAGAACATCTTGACCGTGAATTTCCGGACAAACAACCGTATGGGCATCCGGATGATCAGTCTGCCAAACCGATGTCTCCACCCGACTATCTCTCGGTGGATGAGCCTCTTTATCAATCGCTCCGCTATGGCGAAAACCCGCATCAGCCGGCGGCTGTATACGGTGATCCGGGTCCCTATATCGACTGTTTTCACGGAAAAGAACTCAGTTACAACAACTTTCTTGACATAGACGCTGCCCTGCAGCTCGGAGCCGACTTTCTGGACACCTGCGATGCACTTTGTGCGATCTTCAAGCATAATCTTCCCTGCGGCGTAGCACTTTCAGACAACACCGTCGATGCATGGGAGAAAGCATTCTCGACCGATACCGTTTCCCCGTTCGGCGGCATCATCCTTTTTAACCGGACCCTTGACATACGAACTGTCGAAGCGGTGGATCGTATTTTCAGCGAAATCATTCTGGCTCCCGGTTTCGATGACGATGCCCGGGAACTGCTTGAGCGTAAAGCCAACCGCCGCCTCGTCCTGATCAAAAAATGGCCGGAGCCACACACCCCTCGTATCCGGTCGATCACCGGTGGCTATCTTTGGCAGCATGAAGACAGCGGTTTTGAACGTGAGTCCCATAGCGTGGTAACCAAAGTACAACCGGATGACACCCAGCGCAAAAACCTGTCGTTCGCCTGGAAAGTTGTCAAACATGTCAAATCCAATGCCATTGTCTATGCCGGCAACCAACAAACACTTGGTATCGGAACCGGTCAACCCAGCCGGGTGGATGCTTCCCGGTTTGCCGCACAGAAAGCCCGGTTTTTCGGTCACTCCCTGGAGGGGTCGGTAATCGCATCGGACGCCTTCTTTCCGTTTGCCGACAGTGTCGAAGAAGCAGCCCTGTCCGGTGCTGTTGCAGTCATTCAGCCAGGTGGCAGCATTCGGGATGATGAAGTGATTAGCGAAGCCGACAAAAACGGCATGTCGATGATCCTAACCGGAACAAGACATTTTCGGCATTAGTAATAAGTTAATTTCGGAAAATTCATTAAACACACTCGCATTATGCGTCTCATTATCGTAACTTAGGTAGTTACAGAAATTGTCCCAACTGTTAATCTGGAATCATTATGCCGCAGTCCGAAGCAACAAAAAGTGTCAAATCAAACCGTCAGAATAATTCACAAGGCGGTATGTTAGACTGGCTCTACACTGATATTGCCATCGATCTTGGAACAGCCAACACCCTTATCTACTCCCGTAACCATGGGATTGTACTAAACGAACCTTCTATTGTAGCATTGAACCTGGAAAATCAGACAGTGGCGATCGGGCACGAGGCGCAGTTGATGCATGAGAAAACGCACAGAAAGATCCGGACGGTCAAGCCCTTGCGGGATGGTGTCATTGCCGATTTTGAGGTAGCGGAACATATGATCCGCGGAATGATTAAGAAAGTTAAGGTCCGCTGGTATTCCACAACTCGAAAAATGGTGGTATGTGTACCGAGTGGTATTACGGAAGTGGAAAAACGAGCAGTTCGCGATAGTGCGGAGCATGCCGGAGCCAAGGAAGTTTTCCTGGTGGATGAACCAATGGCGGCCGCGATCGGAATTGGTTTGGATGTCCATGAACCGGTCGGCAATATGATCGTCGACATCGGCGGCGGCACAACGGAAATTGCTGTTATCGCTTTGTCTGGCATCGTCTACTCGCAATCGGTTCGGCTCGGAGGGGATGAACTCAACGAGGATATCGTCAACTATTTCCGCCGCAACCACAATCTTCTGATCGGAGAACGTACTTCTGAACAGGTCAAATGCATGCTGGGTTCGGCTACACCGCTCGATGAAGAACTGGAATTGACAGTCAAGGGGCGGGATCTGGTTAACGGTGTACCCCGCACTCGTGTGGTGACCTCAAAAGACATACGAGAAGCCATATCGGAATCCGTTAATACAATAGTAGAGTCGGTAACCAAATCACTGGAACAAACACCACCGGAACTCTCGGCCGACATACTGGATCGAGGTATTTTTCTGACAGGTGGTGGGGCACTGCTAAAAAACCTTGATAAACTGATTATGGAAACAACAGATCTTCCGGTTCATATAGCCGAAGACCCGTTGACCGCTGTTGTCCGAGGAACCGGTAAGGTGCTTGAGGATCTGGATTACTACCGGGCTATTCTAACCTGACAGTTTGAAACGTGAATGCAATTTACTCTTCGAAAGACGGAAGACATAAAGGACTATGTCCTTACCGTTGGATTTATCCTGCTCGCATTTGTGTTCATGGTATCTCGACATGATGGTGGACTGCAATCGATACGCAAGGTATCGGTCGTTGCGCTAAGTTATCTCGAACGACCTCTATCCCAGGCCAGAGTGTATCGAACCGCACTTCAAACAAACGAACAACTTGGTCAACAGAATATCCTTTTACAGGATGAGCTAAACCGATTACGTTCAGTCAAAGAAGAAAGTCGCGCTTTGCGAGCCATGCTCGAATTGCAGGATACACTGGAACGCGACCTGGTTCCGGTCAAGATAGTGGCAAAAAACCTGACCGGCATCAACAACTCACTTACAATAAACAAGGGTAGTCGCGAAGGTGTGGAATCCGGTATGGCCCTGATCAATTCCGACGGCCTCATCGGACAGGTGATTGTAACGACACCCGGACATGCGCAAATCATGCCTTTTTACAACGCCCTGTTTCGAGTAAGCGCCCGTATTCAGGGAAGCCGGGCGTATGGTATTGTCTCCTGGAGCACCGAGCAATCCAGTGAGCTGGTGATGAATTACATCCCGCAGACCATCGATGTCCCCATCGGGTCTGTTGTTGAGACCTCCGGGTACAGTAATCAATTCCCTGCACATATACCCATTGGAAATGTCATCCGGACGGAACCGGAAGTGGGTCGGGATACAAAGAAAGTCTTTATCCGGCCTTATGTATCGCTTCACCAGATTGCTGAAGCATTTATAGTCAGATATACACCTGAGGAGGAAGTGGATCAACTTCTCTTGCAATATGATGGACTCTTTCAATGAACCAACCGGACAACATAGTCAAATTTCGATCAAATGATGCACACGGTTGCTCCATGTGACCGCTTCCATTTAAAAAACACTGACATGAAAAAACCCTGGCATGAAATTAATCCATGTCAGTATTCACTGACCCACAGGCGGCATGATTATTTAAATGGATATTCCATCTGACGTAAGAAATCAAAAAGTATAAACAGATGAAATCGGATCTAATCAAACTCGGGCTTATCGGATTGATTGCCGTTTTGTTACAGTTGCTGATTTTCCGGCATTTGAGTTATCAGGCAATAGAACCGGATATTGTCCTGCTTGTTTTGATGTGGGTCATTATTACTCAAAACCGGACAAAAGCGCTTCTCTTTGCGGCAACTACAGGACTACTGACCGATTTCTTTCTCGATCTCTGGGGGCTTAATTTACTTGCAAAAACGCTGACTACGTTTATTGTTTATCCTCTTCTTATCCAGTTCAAGGAATCACGTTTGATTTTTACACAAGTTTTCTTACTTCTGTTCGTGATATCTTTATTGCACAACTTATTTTTTCTTCTCTCTGCCTATTTTACCCGTGTATATCATGCAGAACTGGTCTTTTTCCAGATTCTTGTCGGTAGCAGCCTGCTGACAGCAATCATCGGCAGTATCATTTACTTATTGCGAGAAAATTAATCGATTTTCCATGCTTCAGAACAAACAGCAACAGCGAACCGTCGTTTCTATACGTATTTTGCAGATTACCGTTCTGACAATTCTATTAATAATTGCTGGCCGGCTGATCCAGCTGCAGATTATCGAGTATGAAAAATACGGACCATTAAGCCTAGCCAACAGCATCCGTCAGGAAAGTGTGAGTCCCGCTCGAGGCCTGGTGTTCGACCGAACCGGCAGGATGCTTATCGACAATCAACCGATATTCACCATCACTGTCACACCGGCTAACTTCGACATGGAAACAATCCCGCTATTGTCGAAGTACCTAGATATAAGTCCCGACATTGTCGAAGAACGGGTGCTTGTAGCGCGCCAATACTCCTGGCACCGTCCATCCCGCTTCTTCATCGACATCAGTTTTGACAAGTTTTCCAGAATACAGGAGAATATCTGGAAATTTCCGGGGATCGGTCACCAGGTGGAATCCAAGCGCCATTATCCTTCTGATGTCAAGGCCTCCCAGATATTCGGATATCTCAGCGAAGTCACCCGTAACGAGTATAACAGTTCCAACCGGTATCTCATGGGTGATAAAGCTGGCCGGAGCGGTCTCGAGTTTGTCTATGAATCCGAGTTGCGGGGCGAACTAGGTGCGCGTTACGTACGCGTAAACGCTTTGGGACAATCGCTGGGTCCTTATGAAGACGACCAGCTGGGTAGAAATCCGGTCAAAGGAGCCGACATCTATACACACATCGACGCCGATTTACAGCTACTGGGCGAAGATCTGTTGGAGGGGAAAATCGGTGGTTTGGTCGCAATGGATCCCAACAGCGGAGCTATACTTTCCCTGGCGAGTTCACCAACATTCGATGTCGACCGGCTCTCAGGACGGATCGATATGGAATACTGGCTGTCATTGCAGTCCGATTCCACCAATCCTCTTTTCAACCGTGCTATTTCCACTATGCAGCCGCCCGGTTCAACCGTGAAGCCTCTCTTGGGGCTTATCGGGCTGGATTTCGGTATCATCAATCCGAATACCGAGATTGTTTGCCATGGCGGATTCACCCTGGGACGCTTTTACCGCTGTACCCGGAGTCACGGCCGTCAAAACATTGTTCAGGCCATTGAAAACTCCTGCAACACCTACTTTTTCTCCCTCATGAATCAATCCATGCGACAAGTTGGTTTGAATACCTGGCACAATCA
>SLQC01000056.1 GCA_007131625.1 Balneolales bacterium
GTTTTTATCAGGCAAATTGGCCTGCCATTGCAATGCGAGTTCTGCATTGCCTATATTTATGTAAAATGACACGTCAGACTTTTCGGAGTGGACTCATATATAAGATATTTCTTTATTATGTTGTCACTTAAAACGTAAATAAACGACTAAAAACTATGAAATTCAATGATAATCCACTCACTAAAGTATTGGTTGTATCCATTGCCATATTTTCAATACCGGTACTGGCTACTGCTGAATTGATGGAACAGCCACCATTAAATGTATTGATGATTACAGGTGGCGGCTGGCATGACTACGATACGCAGAAACAAATACTTGAAAATGAAATAGGGAAACGCACTCAAATAGAATTTACCATCGATCATGAGGGCGGGGATGATGCGGAAGCCAAGATATCACGCCATGAAAACAGTGATTGGGGTTCAGAGTTCGATCTCGTCCTATATAACATGTGTTATAGTCAAGTTGATGATGTTGAGTGGATCGAGCGTATTGTAGATACGCATGTGGAATATCAGCTTCCTGCGGTGATGCTTCACTGCGGTATTCACAATTACAGATCAGATACCATGAGATGGTTTGAGTTTGCAGGCGCCCGATCTCACAGGCACGAATCTCATCGGCCTTTTACAGTCGAAAATATGGAGCCCGGCCATCCTGTCATGAAACATTTTCCACGCACATGGCGCACACCGGATGGAGAATTGTATGAAATTGCCGAACTGATGATAGGTGCCAGGCCACTTGCCCGTGCCTATGGTGTGGATACCGACCTGTATCATCCGGTTGCCTGGGTATATGAATATGAAGGTGTACGGGTTTTCAATTCAACCCTTGGCCATCATAACACGACGATGGGCCATGATGTCAATATCAATCTTGTTACCGCCGGTCTTCTCTGGGCTGCCGGCAAACTCGAAGATGACGGAACACCTGCGCCCGGCTACGAAGGAGAGGCAGAGCTTGGCTGGGTATCCATATGGGACAATGAAACTCTGGATGGCTGGAGAGCCAGTGAGAATACCGAATCTTTCCAGGTAGAAGATGGTAAAATCGTAGTTGACGGCCCGCGCAGTCATCTCTATTACGAAGGTCCGGTAAACAGCGGGGATTTTATCAATTTTGAATTTAAAACGGATGTGTATACCTATCCGGAAGCTAATTCAGGTGTTTTTTTCCATACGCGTTTTCAGGAGGAGGGCTGGCCTCAGCATGGTTATGAAGCACAGGTAAATGCAACACATGGCGATCGACGGAAAACCGGCAGTCTTTATGCTGTCAAGGATGTCATGGATGATGCTCCGCATGATGATCATGAATGGTACAATTACCATATCATTGTCAATGGCAGGGACATTACATTCAAGGTTGACGGGGAAGTTGTGATGGAGTTTACCGAGCCGGAAGATCGTGAGGGGACGATCTCTCTTGATCGTGGTACAATCGCACTGCAGGCTCATGATCCCAATAGCCGTATATATTTTCGAAATCTGAAAATCAGAACTCATCCCGATTAAAGTGCAGATAGCAAACCCGTTCATTACATCGCGATTCTGTCGGTTCGCATAGCAGTTAGCTTGTGCATCAGTTTACTTGCGTAACAGTTAGCTTGTGCACCATTTTACTCGTGTAACAGTTAGCTTGTGCATCAGTTTACTTGTTTAGCAGCCGGATGCTACAGACTTACTTTTTTCATAAAAGGAAGAGTTACACTAATTTCGTTGCATATTTAAAAAAAAATCCGTTACGGCAAAGCTCCGTAGCGGCCTATATACGCTGCAGCAATGTAAAAAGTTAACGTACCTAATCTGAGAAAAACATGAACAGTTACAATTCATCATCAAAATTTAACATACGCAGCTTACCAAAATTTTGCGGCTTATCAAGCATGATGGTGATTGCCGGAACAATGCTGTTTACCTGCACAGTACTGGCAGTCAACGGATCTGAGACTACTTCGGCAGCTATGGAAAGACCCGACGTTCCGGATGAGATCGCTCCATTGGATGCTCCTTTCAGAATGCCATCATTACAACGGCCTCAGTTCCCGGACAGAGAGTGCGATATCAGGGATTATGGTGCCGTTCCGGGTGCGCAGACAAGTGTGACGAATGCCATTGCCGATGCGATTAACTCGTGCCACGAAGCAGGAGGCGGTAAAGTTGTTATCCCGGAGGGGGAGTGGTTGAGCGGTGCGATTCATTTGAAGAGCAATATCAATCTTTATATAGCTGAACAAGCGAATGTATATTTTACCGATAATCTGGAGGAGTATCTGCCACCTGTGATTGTTCGGCATGCCGGTGTGGAAGCCTACAACTACTCTCCGTTGATTTATGCACATGACGTTGAAAATATAGCCATCACAGGTCGTGGAGTATATGATGGAAACTGGGAGTTTTGGCTTGGTTGGGCCCTTGATGCACAAGGAGAAGTCCACCATAGAGATCGCGTTGTGGAAGCGGCAAAACCTCTGGATGAGCGTTATTTTGGAAAGGGAGCGGGTCGTGAAGGTATGAGACCGCATTTTGTTGAGCTTTGGAAAGCTGAAAATGTTCTGATTGAGGGTCCTACCTTCAAGGATGGTCCTATGTGGAATATCCACCTGGTGTATTCAAAAAATGTAATTGTTCGTGATATATCGGTATTAAGTTTACCTACACATAACGGGGATGGCATCGTTGTTGACTCCTCAAATGACGTATTGATTGAGTATGTCCATCTCGAAACCAGCGACGATGCGGTGGTGATTAAATCGGGGCTTAATGAGGATGGCAGACTGATTGACATACCGACCCAAAGGGTGATAGTCCGCAATTTTACCGCCCGGGATGTACGTACCGGAAGCGGCGGAATTGTCTTCGGCAGTGAAACTTCTGGCGGCATCCATGATATATATGTGCATGATGCGGTTTTTGAAGGAAGCGACCGTGGGATCCGTTTCAAATCAGGGCCGGGTCGTGGGTCTTATGTGACAGATATTTATATTCGGGATATCACCTTGCGAAACGTGCAACATGAAGCCATTAATTTCAATTTGTTTTATGCGGGGGATGCCGAGCCCGAAATAAGTGCTCAACCGAGGTTCCGTAATATCTTCATAAGTAACGTGCATGCTGACGGGGCGGATGAAGCCATAAACGGTGCCGGTTTTCCGGGCCAATCCATCCGAAATGTGCATATAGAAAATGCGACTTTTATAAATATGAATCAGGGGGCTGTATTCAGAACAATCGATGGTCTCCATCTGAATAATATCGAGATTCAAACCTCTGGAACACCTTTGCGACTGGTCGATGTGTATAATGTGGAGATGAACGGGATTACCCTGACCGGAGAGCATCCGGAACTTATTATCGAAGGTGATAGCGGGAATATCAATCGGGACGGTGAAGCTTTGACAGACTGGAAATAGACCAGTGCAGAATATGTCGCAAAGAATATAATTACTCTGTTCTGATTATTTTATTAACTGCATTTTTAACGTCTGGCTGTCAGACGGATGACAAAACCGGTTATACACTCGAGGATTAAAAAACGCTTTGAACTGGTACGAGACTATGCCGAGCGGGTTTTTGTTCTGGGAAAGGATCGCTGGAGCGGAGATAATTCTCGCTTCTGGCCGCTGGCCATCCTGGTACAGGATGCCGTTTTACGTGTTGATCCGGAATTGGCCCCCTCACAAATCGGCAGCCGCGGTTACATTCATGGCCGAATCGGCAGCTTGATACGGACGACCGACGCAAGTGCAATTTGGGCCGTTCAGCGTTGACGTTATACCGCCGGTGTTTTTCAAAGCGACAGTCCCTCGCGAAAAACACTTCGTTACATTGTGTTGTGAATTTTATATATTCAACGACTAAATACCAAAAAACAATTATCAGTTTATTTTGCCCGGGTTGTAATGGCAGGATATCTTTTAGAAGATTTAATCATTATAAGGAGTTCGAAATGGAAAAACGGAGTAGCTATATTTTAGTTTGTATGGTCTTATTTGCAGGCTTTTTAGCAACAGCCTGCCAGACGGATGACTCAATCGGCTATACGTCTGAGGATGAAAAACGACTTGAACTGGTACGAGACTATGCCGACCGGGTTCTTGAACAGGGCAGTGATCGATGGAGCGGTGAAAATACGCCACTGCTAATCGATGGCATGAATGTGGATACCGGTGAGCCGGTTGTATGGCGCTATGATGGGGAAGAGTTTGTCATTTCCAATATGGCCAACCAGCAGAATTTATTCCGGGTGCTGACGGGGCTGAGCAACCTGACCGATGATTCACAATATGTAGATGCGGCAACAGCCTCGATCCGGTATCATTTTGATCATCTGGCCGATGAAAGCGGATTACTTCGATGGGGCGGCCACCAATTCATTGATTTGCAAACCCTGGAACCTGTAGGTCATTTTGATGCGAATCAGCATGAATTCAAGAATAACTTCCCTTTTTATGAGTTGATGTGGGAAGAAGACCCGGAAGCAACGGCACAGTTTATCCGGGCCTTCTGGAATGCCCATATTTTTGACTGGGAAATGCTCGACATGAACCGTCATGGACGCTGGAATCTGGAGTTGGGAGATTTGTGGGATAATGAATTCGGTAATCCCGAACCCTTTTTTGAAGGTGATGGCTTGACATTCATCAATGCCGGATCAGATCTGATGTATTCGGCCGGCATGCTCTACGGTTTCAATGGTGAACAGGGGGCGCTTGACTGGGCACGAAGATTGCATGGAATGTATGTAAATGCGCGTCATCCCGATACCGGTCTGGGCGTCTATCAGTACAGCAGGACCCGGCAACGCAACGAACCGATCATACCGATGTCGGATGTCCGGCATACCTATTCCAGCCTTGGTGATCGTGCTGCCAATCAGTTTGGCCCGCATAGTGAATTTGCCCAGCTGTATGGGGAGGACATCTTTGGCGACATGCCTCGTGAAGGATGGCGCCATTGGGGCGGAACGATTAAAGGCATTTATGTTCGAAACGGTTTTCTGCTTCTGGATATGGCCGAATCGATGGGTGATGCCGGAGCTTCTTTTTTAGAAGGAACAGCGGATGGATTGAGAGCCCTGGCTGACCAGGCCTATTTGCCGGAAGAGAATCACTTTATTCCGATGTGGGCTGATGGAACCGATCTCAGGCCACTCGCTGAAGAAATTGAAAGAATCCCGTATGGTTATTACTGCCGGCAGGAAAACTGCGATCCGAAATCCCTTTGGAGGCCGCAGGAAGCGGATATGGAGTTTCTAATGACCTATGCACGTGCTTATCGACTTACCGGTGATGAACAGTTTTGGGAAATGTCTCGCAATATCGCACAAGGCCTGGGGCTGGGTGAAATCGGACGTACCCCTGGAGAAGGAGTGTCTCTGAATATGAACGCTCCAGGCTCCGATTACGATGAGATCTTTGCTCTTCTTGAACTCTACCGGGGGTCACAACATCCGGCTTATCTGGAGCGAGCTCGTATTGTAGCGGATCGTATGATCGAAGCGCATTATCATAACGGTTATTTTTTCCCCACACCGAACCATGTGAATGCCAATTTCAACCGTATTGAACCGCTGGCCATCCTGTCACTGGATGCCACTTTGCGTGGGGAACCGGAATTGGTCCCCTCTCATATCGGCAGCCGCGGTTATATACACGGACGATTCGATGGTATGGGACGGACGACCGACGGAAGTGCAATTTGGGCCGTTCAGCGTTGACGTTATACCGCACCCACATCGTAATAAACAGGGCTTGCGGTGTTTTTTCCATATGATCTTCCGGTTGTGATCACAACCGGAAGATCATATGTTCGCATTTCTGATGAACCGTCGGTTTTTGTATTAACATATCGGGTCTACATCTGCGGAACCTTCGGACGAATGGTATAGGTATCGATCACCTGTCCAGTGTGCAAGACTACTGAACCAACGGACGAATGGTACAGGTACCAATCACCTGTCCAGTGTTCAAGACCTACTGAACCTTCGGACGAATGGTTCAGGTATCAGTCTTCTGTCCTGTGGCCAACCGATATATCCTTAGGGTGATTGGTATAGGTGTCAAACACCTCTCCGTTTTCATCAACCATAATATAATCTTGTGTCTCATTGTCCAGCGTGACAATAATGCCATGTCGTACACTTCTGAACTGATCAATATACCACTCATCCTGGCTGTTACCTTCTCTGGTATTTACACCCCAGGCACCGTCACCGATGTAAACAATTCCATCTTCGGAGATTTCTCCATTTCTTATTGGATGGGTCCTTTTATATGTGTGATCATGGTTTTCAAAGGCCACCCGAACCCCATATTTTTCAAACAGAGGAACCCAGGTTTCCCGGACATTCGTGATTGTTCCGCCGGTATAACTGCGGTGTGAGGGATAAGCCGGAACATGATATATTGGGAAAATATGTGTCACATTTCGCCTGGCCCGTTCCCTCAACTCTTTTTCCAGCCATTCAGCCTGCTTACCCCCAATGGGATTGGTATGATCAGAGTCCAGTAATACGATGCTCAGATAGTTGCCGAAATCAAGAGTTGCGTACCCCGGTTGTCCCGGAAAAGCAAACAACGTATAGAAGTAGGGAGCAATCATATTCCGGGAGGCATCATTTTGTACATATTCAGGCAGCCAGGATCTTGCCTCGTTGCGATGGTAGTATCCTCCCAAAACTTCATGATTGCCCAGAGAGGCTATTATAGGAATAACCCTGCCCTCATCTGTAATCAAACCTTCATAATTGGCCTCAAACCACTCATACCAGCGATAAAGACGGTCAGCCCGGCCATCGGCATAGGCAAAATCTCCGCCCCAAAGGACAAAATCGAGGTCATACTGCATAACAGCCCTGTTGGTATTCAACATAAATTCTTTCCTATGACGTGTATCGCCCCCGGTGGCAAAAACCATGGGTTTGTCATTCAGGTCTTCCTGCATCGTTCTAAACTGGTAAACCCGTGTAAAACTGCCGGTTTGAAATTCATACGTGGTAGCCGGCTTCAACCCTGTCAGCTCCACGCGATGTATGATCCGATCCGAATAGGGAAATGCTAATTGATTCGCTTCGGCCGATCTCCAAGTGCGTTCGTTGAGTTCCCGATACCGGATAGTGCCATCATCTGCCAGATCCTCTTCCGTTTGCCAGTCGACAGTCATAGTGGTTGTCGGATCATACTGCCAGGTTAATAGCAGTGCCAGCGGCTCTTCCACATCCTGTGAATTAACTTCTGTGGTTAACAGAACCCAAGGCATTATTATCAGCATCGCAGTCAATCCATATTTATTCATAATCAACCAATTGCAAGTTTGAAACATAGATACTCCATTATCAAGTGTTTTGTTGCATCCTCTTTTTTTTTAAGGCCTTATGCTACAAATGCCATATAAAAACCACAAGAGCGATAAAAAGTGGAGGAATGTGCTATTATCCAGGTGTTATATTGCACACCTTTAGTACCGGACATTAACAGCAAAAAAAGAAGAAAAGTTTATTTCCAGACGCTTTTTTAAAAGCCATCCAATACTTCAAAAGAAAATCACCTGTCGTCTTTTCCTGGATCAAGTGATTCCATCTTTATTATCGAATTGGAGAGAAATGTACAGTAAGATTACTCTTTATATATTGACCGTAAAAATGTATTTTTTTACATGCCCGGTTGATGAATACTTTTTTTTGTGATCCAGCCAAAATCCGATCTGTTTCAGGGTCGCTCAGAAATGAATTTGAAAATAGTGATAACCACAATAATAATGTTTCGGGATAAAATCAGAGTCATATTTCATGTAACTGTTTTCATTCTACTGTCAGTTTATCTCCCTGTGATAGCCTCCCAGACAAAGCCGGCTGCTTTGTTTTCGGTCTATTCAGATGCATCATCCTATTATTATCAACCGGTGAAAGCCGATCTTGCCGGATTGCAGATTCAATCTCATAATGAGTCATGGCAGTTTTTTGAAATAACCGGCGGTATTAATGAGCCGGTGCAATTCCAGTTTATTCCGGGACATCCCTATAATCTCACATGGATCCTTTCGGGAAAAACCGAACCGGGAAGCGTCCGTAATTTTGAATTGAAAATTGCAGGATCATCAAAATCATTTGAAAAAAAAAAAGAAAAAGTAACATTGACAAATGATGGCAAAATTATGTACATCCACCGAGGGTAATGGTTCATTCAAATCATTAAGAAAGTTATATTCATTTAAAAAAAATAAACATATGATTCACCAATACTGAAATTTCAGCACACACGAGGTATGAAGCTGCTGTAATATAATAGTAACTCATGGGTGCTCAATTTGGCCGCGTGAATAAATAATTAAACCAATGAAAAAAAAGTACGATTCCGGTAATAAGAAACAAGCTGGAATGTCACGTCGTAATTATCTGAAAACCACACTGGCTGGTGCCACCGGACTTTTTATGTTCCCAACCATAGTGCCTTCTTCTGTATTTGGCAAAAATGCCCCGAGCAACAAGATCAATATCGGTCAAATCGGTTTTGGCCGTATAGCCCAAAGCCATAATCTGCCGCGTACCATGGTCAATGATGAGGCTCGGGTGATCGCTGTATGTGATGTCGATACCAACCGAATGCGAAAAGGCAAACAGTTTATTGAAAACTGGTACAGCGAGAACAAAGACCGTGATAATTACGTGGATGTACGCATGTATGCAAATTACCGGGAATTGCTGGCACAGCAGGATATAGACGCTGTTATTATCAGCACACCCGATCATGCCCATTTGATGCCTTGTATTGAAGCCTCCATAGCCGGTAAAGATATATATATGGAGAAACCCATGTCGTTGACCGTAGAGGATGGCCGTGTCATGAGCGATATCCTTCATCGCAACGGAACCGTTTTTCAACTCGGCAGCCAGCAGCGTTCCATAAATCCCTGGTTTCAGTTCAAACGTGCCTGTGAATTTGTTCGCAATGGCCGCATAGGATCTTTGCATACCATAAAAGTCGGGCTCCCTGGCGACCCTCCCGGCGGAGATCCTGCGCCCATGCCGGTTCCGGACCATTTTAATTACGACGCATGGCTCGGAACCACACCGCAGGTTCCTTATACGGAACAAAGGGTGCATCCACAGAATGACTTCAGCCGGCCGGGTTGGCTGCGGTGCGAACAGTTTTCCGCCGGCATGATCACCGGTTGGGGAACCCATCACATTGATACCGCGCATTGGGGTATGGGAACAGAATACACCGGCCCGGTAGAGATTGAGGCCGAAGCCCATTTCCCGACAGAAGATCCCGATTATAAGGGATTGTGGGATGTCCATGGGGATTTCCGCGTGGAAGCAAAATACGCGAACAGTGTCACCATGATTGTATCCGGTGAATTTCCCAATGGTATTCGATTTGAAGGAGA
The DNA here is from genome assembly GCA_007131625.1 of Balneolales bacterium. GTDB lineage: Bacteria > Bacteroidota > Rhodothermia > Balneolales > Natronogracilivirgulaceae > SLQC01. Next base: position 9,396 of record SLQC01000056.1, read on the forward strand.
GGGTGGATGGGTCTTTGTCTCTCGCGGTAGCGCGGTTACCGATGACGAACCCGATCCCGGTGACACGGAAGCTCCGTTCCGGGCCAGTAATCCGGCTCTGTTACGGTCAGAAATCGGGCCCGATGAGATTCATCTTCCTGAATCCGAAGAACAGCACAAAAGCTGGCTGGAGTGCATTAAATCGCGCAAAAGAACAGTGGCTCCACCGGAAGTGGCCCATCGGTCATGTACCACCTGCCTGATCTCGCATATCGCGATGAAATTGCCGCGCAAGCTGTATTGGGATCCCCTGAACGAACGCTTCAGAAATGACGATGAAGCCAATGCGATGCTCTCTCGGTCACATCGGTATCCTTACAAAATAAACATGATCCCGGGACTGAAAAAAATCAGATAGATTATAATATGCTTTTTATTCGTGAGTGAAATAATTTCATGTTGTGCTTGTGATGTTTTAAATTCACATAAAATCGTTTGATTTCATACCGCGCAATCAATCGATTTACTGAAATGTATATGATTAGCTTGTGATTGAATAATTAATCGAACCTGCATAACAGCGAAATGAACAATAAGCGGTTGTATTGACCGGTGTCCGTCATCTGTCGATGCAGAAATGTGTAACGGATTACGGCTGTTTTTGGGCCCGATCTGTTATTCAATATGATTCCAAAATATGATTCCAAACTTTTATATGTGCCTACTATGAAAATCAAACTATTGTTATTATTAAGTATAACTCTGACATTATCATTTTGTGCCAAAGAGGAACCGCTCGAACGGTTTACCGGAGCAGAAAATGAAGTAAGGCTGATGACAGTCAACCCCGGTCATTTTCACTCTTTTCTGATCCACCGGCAGGATTATCACCAGATTGATCCAGAAGCGTACGTATATGCACCGGAAGGCAGCGAAGTGGAAATCCACACGGACAGAGTTGCCAGTTTTAATAACCAGGAAGTTAATCCGACCAGCTGGAAACTGAATGTCTACACAGGAGATGATTATCTGGAGCAGATGCTGGCTGAAAAGCCCGGAAACGTAATGGTGGTTGCCGGCAACAACCAGTATAAAATCAATTATATACACAGAGCTGTCGAAAATGGTATTAATGTGCTGTCTGACAAGCCCATGATCATCCATCACGACAGTTTTCCACTTTTGAAAGAATCCCTTGAGCTGGCCGATGAACAAGGCCTGGTTGTCAATGACATGATGACCGAACGTTATGAAATAACCAGTATCCTTCAGAAAAAACTGTCCCACATTCCAGAGCTTTTCGGTGAATTGACGAAAGGTAGTCCGGAAGAGCCCGCTATTGTCAAGGAAAGTGTGCATTTCTTCTACAAAACCGTAGCCGGTGCTCCATTGATAAGGCCGCCCTGGTTTTTTGATGTCTCCCAACAGGGCGAGTCTATTGTGGATGTATCCACACACCTGGTGGATCTGATCATGCTGCAAGCATTTCCTTATGACCCCATTGACTACAGAAATCCGGATGACGGTGTGGAGGTGGTTTCGGCTCGCAGCTGGAGTACGGAACTCACACCCGATCAATTCGAATTGATAACAAATACGCCTGCGTTTCCGGATTACATTTCATCGGATCTGGATGAAAACTCCGTGCTTCACGTGGCAGCCAATGGTGAGTTTGTATTCAAGTTTCGAGATGTCTATGCGAGAGCTGCCGCATTATGGGGATTCACCAATCCGGATGGAGGTGACACCCATTATTCCATTATACGTGGGACCAAGGCCAACCTGATTGTTCATCAGGATCTGGAACAGGATTTCAAGGCGACGCTCTATGTTGAGCCCACTGAAGCTGCCGATGTAGAAAATTTTGAGGCGATCCTGGACAACGCACTTGAAAGCCTGAGTGGCCAGTACTCTGGTCTGGCTAAAGAATGGACAGATTTAGGCTGGGAAATACAAATTCCGGATCGCTATGTTGAAACGCATGAGGAACACTTTGGGCGAGTTACCATGCGCTTTTTGGATGCTCTGGTTGATGGTGAAATTCCCGAGTGGGAACGCACAAACCTGCTGACCAAGTATTTTATCACCACCCGTGCTTATGAAATGAGCAGGTAAGCCAAAGTGTCTTAGCCGTATACGAATAACCGGAGAGGCAGCTTTGACCGCTATGGTAGTCGAAGCTGCTCTCTTTTCCCAATATTATACGCAAGTGGAAAATTAAGTTAATTAGTTGTTATTTAAATAACAATACTGAAATACTTAACAATAATTACAGGCAATATAACTACAAAACCTATAGACAGTGAATCATGAATGACCGCAGAGATTTTCTAAAAAAAATGGTCGGGCTCACAACCGGATTAATGCTGCCGCATAAAGCATTTTCTGTTATGAGATCAAACGATTCGGACAAATGGGGTACATTACTGCCGTTCAGGAAAATGGGTTTTACCGAAGTGCCTGTCACCATGCTTGGTCTGGGTGGATTTCATATCGGTGGGAGCATGGATGAAAAGGAGGCGCAACGGACTATCGAAGCAGCGATACAGGGGGGGATTCGCTTTTTTGATACGGCGGAATCCTATCAAAGTGGTGAAGCTGAACGCAGGTACGGCAAATATCTGGTACCCAAGTATCGTGATGAAGTCTTTATCATGACCAAGTCAACGGCAAGGGATGCCCAAACTGCCCGGGGGCATCTCGAGGGTTCTCTCAAGCGAATGAAGCTGGATTATTTAGATCTGTGGCAGGTGCATTCTATTCGAAACCCTGAAGATGTCGATAACCGAATAAATGACGGAGTACTGGATGTTTTTGAGGAGGCGTTGGATTCGGGGAAAGTGCGGTATATCGGCTTTACCGGACACCGTGACCCCGATGGATTCGTCCGTATGATGGAGCGGAAGAATATATTCCATACCGTTCAAATGCCGGTAAACCCGGTAGATGCCGCAGCTACAAACAGTTTCTTAAAAAAAGTCGCGCCCATGATTGCTGAGCGCAATTTGAGCTTGCTTGCAATGAAAACACTTGCAGACGGTCGTTTTTTTGGAAGGAAAGAGCGGGTGAACTGGTCAACAGACAATCCGGTGGTACCAGATCACATCAGCATTCGGGATGCTCTTTATTACGCATGGTCACTGCCTGTGAGCGTCCTGATTACAGGTCCTGATGATGCCGGCATGCTCCTGGAAAAAATAGATCTGGCACGTAAATTTATATCACTGAGTGAACAGGAACGCATGGAGATAGTTTCCAGGGTACAATCATTTGCGGATGGTAACGTCGAATACTACAAGAGCTGAAAGGTTTTAACCGGAATATAATCGGCCTTAACCAGATGAAAAATTTGAAATGTATTAATGCTGTAGCTTTGGTTTTTGTTATGCATGTTCAGGTTTTTGGAAATGACGGAATCATATATCCAGAAAATATGGAGGCAGGCAAACTTTTGTATCACTCAGCCATGAATGATGAGAAAAGCATCGAAGGGTGGAGGATGGAGGGGCCGGGCAAAATCTGGTTTGAGAACGGATGGATGCATATGAAATCTCCCGAGATGGAGGGGCATCATGTTTTCTGGAATCCTCACCGGTTTCCGGAAAGTTTTATTGCGCAATGGCAAGCTCAGAATTTGAACACAGATGCAGGCTTGTGTATCGTTTTCTTTGCAGCAGCAGGACTTGATGGCCAAAGTGTGTTCTCCGAAGATCTGCCAAAGCGGGACGGTACATTCAGTCAATATCACAGTGACAAATTGCGCTGTTATCACATTTCTTATTACGCCAATACTCCCAATGTTCCTGATCGTGGACAGTCAAATCTTCGAAAAAATCCTGGACATAACATTGTACAAGAAGGAGAAGAGGGTATTCCTACTAACTCGGAGGCTGTTCATAAAGTCACTCTTGTCAAAGATGGCAGCCACATACAAATGTGGGTTGATGACCGAAAAGTCATCGACTGGACCGATACTGGAGAGGTGGTTGGCGAACCCCATGGTGATGGATTTATCGCTTTACGACAGATGAGGTGGTCACATTTCCGTTACCGGAATTTTCGGGTATGGGAAATGGAATCCCAATGATACCATTCACACCACACGATATCATTCACAACACACGTAATTCGCCTGATTACCAGGGTGTCTGCCTGGGAGTACTGCCAAATGCTGGTTACATTGAAATTGATATCCGAAACGTTCCTCAGAACTTTTTTTTGTTTGATACGAATCTTGTTAGATTCTAATTGAGGTGTTAACGATGGAATAACCATTATGCACAAACCAATATTATAAGCATGATTCACGACACCGATCACCCTCATCAGGGTCAGCCGGTTATCAATAAAGGAAAGCCGCTTGAAAAAGCGAAAGGTGTGGTCATTCTGCTTCACGGTCGCGGTGCTACGGCTGAAAGCATCCTCACACTGGCCATTGAGCTTCAAAAGACCGGTGATGGACAAACAGCACATCAGGCGCATGGTGGCTCGCTGGTCGATCTGGCGTGGATGGCGCCTCAGGCGAGTTTTAACACCTGGTATCCGTACTCTTTTCTGTCACCGCCCGAACAGAACGAACCGGGATTGTCCTCTGTTTTTCAGGTGATTGAGGAGTTGATTGACCAGGTGACTGAGGCCGGCATCCTGAAAAAAAACATTGTACTGGCGGGGTTTTCGCAGGGAGCATGCCTGGCGAGCGAGTTTGCTGCGCGGAATCCGGACCGCTATGGTGGAGTGGTGGCGCTCAGTGGTGGGTTAATGGGGCCGGAAGTTGATCCGGGACGGTATTCTGGTTCCATGGAAGGAACCCCTGTTTTCTTCGGGTGCAGCGATTACGATCATTATATCCCCGAGGAGCGCGTGCATGAATCGGCGGAATTATTTGAGCGGATAGGAGCTGATGTCACCAAAAAGATATACGAAGGGCTGGGGCACACGGTAAATAAGGATGAATTCCGGCATTTCCACGAAATTTTAACTAATATCGGCATATGAAAACCACATTTCTGTTATTCACTTTGGGTTTACTTTCCAGTGTCGGACATGTTTCTGCTTCTGACATAGAGGTTCGCCATTTTTCAGTAGCTTCTAAAAATCTGAATACTGTTGAACAAAGCGAGCGGGAGCTTCCTGTGGTTGGGAAAGCGGATGTTGTGGTTGCCGGAGGTGGAGTGGCCGGTGTCACGGCAGCTCTTCGTGCAGCCGAAGAGGGATATTCGGTTATACTTCTTGAAAGCAGAAACTATTTTGGACAGGAAATTTCCGCTACATACAAGTGTCATACCCAAGCCGGATTGCCTGCACAATCTTCTGCTCTATTGACATCAATGTATGAAGATTTGACCCGGATTGGTGCTATAAACGGTGAGATTATTGATCCATATGCACTTCGATCCTATCTCCATCAAAAGGTGATGGAAGTACCCCGAATCAAAGTATACTTTTATTCTATGGCGACTGGTGTGGTGAAAGCTAATGATCGGGTTCAAGGAGTGGTTTTCTCGGGCAGGGATGGCCGGCAGGTTATATTGGCCAAATCCATTGTTGATGCCACGGAGGATGGACGGTTGGCTGCATCCGCTGGTGCAGAAATGATTCGCACCATGCACGGAGATAAAACTGCACGTCGCTTTATCTCCGTTAGTTTGCCGGAATCCGTACCTCGCGGGACTCTTGCTGTGGAAGGTGATAGCCGGTTGAATGATACCCGGATTGTGGTGCATGACCACTTTGTTGAGCTGGAATTGACAACTCATATTGGTGAGAATGTGGCATTGGATCTGTCAAAGGTGCATGGAATAACTTTGGAAAAAAGTTTTGCGCTAAGGGACTACTTCAAAAAGAAGGAATGGCTTCCATTTGATTTGCTAATGGATTACAGAAGTGGTTTAGTTCCTGCTCCGGAAACGTGGATTGACGAAACGCCGGTTGTTGCCAGCCAGGGAACATTGAATGAAACTGAGTTCATGACACATGACTTCTCCAATTCCGATATCGTCCGCCCAATTGGCATTAAGGGGCTGGTTGTTGCCGGAAGAACGGTGGACAGGAATCCTCAAATGGGAAGTATACAAGCATTACTTGGGACGGGTGAGCTTGCCGGGAAAACTGCAGGGATGTTGGTTCTTGAAGCCGATGATTATCTGGATATTGCAAAACCTGATCAAAAAAGTGTGCAAATAGGCAACGGACCTGTGGTATCCGAGATTCTGGAGGGAATCGATTCGGGTGAGGTGTATCCGTTCATACACCAATCATCTGTGGATTTGCCTGTTCGCGGTGAATACAATGTGGTGGTGGTTGGTGGCGGGACCTCAGGAGCTGTTGCAGCTATTGCTGCAGCTCGACAGGGTGCCAGCGTAGCCGTACTGGAGATTCTTCCCAATCTGGGAGGCATTGGCAGCAACAGGGTTGAAACATATTACTGGGGTGCTCCCTGGAAAAGCACGCTGCGAAAGGAATTGGGTGATGGCATTTATTTATCGAAAAGGGGTGGCAGCGGCCCGTTGGAAAAAGTGGATTTTTCCGGGGAAGACAAGAAGTTTACCCTTCAGGATCTCGCCCTTCGCGCAGGTGTGCATATCTACTACAAGAGTCTTGGTGCAGGTGCCGTCGTTGACAGCAACCAGGTACGGGGGGTTGTTGTGGAAAACGCTTCAGGTCGTCATGTCCTATTAGCCGATGTTGTTATTGATGCCACGGGCCATGCAGGTATTGCTGTTGCGGCCGGTGCCAGATATGCCAAAGGTCGCGATACGGACGGATTTATTCACGAGACCAGTCATCTTTCGTTACGTGATCCTTCCAACATTGATGATATTTCCAAGTCTTACCTGAGGGCTCCTTCGACGGCGATCAACCTGAGTATACGTGAGAGCCGGCGAGTTACAGGTGATTACAGGGTTACTTTCGAAGATCAGATTCATGAACGTCAATTCCCGGATGTTGTCAGCAAATGGCGCAGCAATTATGACACCCACTTCCCGAACTCTGCTAACCAGAGTGACCTGGCACAGGATTGGACGACTATCCTGGGTCTTTGGAGGAAGCCGCTTCTTGGAAGCATCCCATACCGGAGCCTGCTTCCACAGGGACTGGATCATATTTTGGTGGCGGCTATGGCTTATTCGTCCGACCATGATGCGTTGATCGGCGGCCGCATGCAACAAGACATGGAGCATTTGGGCGAAGCAGCCGGAGTCGCTGCCGCAATGGCCAGCAGGATGGAAGTGTCACCACGGAATATACCGGTGGGGGAGTTGCAGAATGAACTGGTCCGGTTAGGTGTTCTGCGAGACGAGGATGTACCCGGAAGGACCATAACTGGTGGCCCTTCACTGGAACAGCTCCATCGACAGGATTTCTGGAAAAAAGAGCGGGAGGAACAGTTCCCTGCAAGTCCGGTCAAACTCTCACTGGAGGAAATAACGCAACAACTGGGTACAGATCAGGCTCTGGAAGCCATGCATAAACTTTATCTGGCCGGTGAGAAGGCCATTCCATTACTGCGTCCCTTACTGGAATCAGATAATCGACGGATTCATGAAGAAGCGGCAGTCCTTTTGGGATTGCTGGGTGATCGGTCGGTGATACCCGCTCTTATGGGTTTTCTCGATGAACGGAATACTCGCCGGTTTGAATATACCCTCCCCCAGGCAACGAGCAGGCCTTCAGTGCCACTTTACTGGTCGGCTGTGATATTTCTGGGACGATTCGGTGAATCAGATGCGGTACCTGCAATGATGGAGCTGCACTCCAACCCTCCGCCGCCGGAAGAATTTGGCATGTTGACCCGGAGTCAATATGGGATAGATATGTTTCAGACCACGGACTTGTGTCCACCGCCACTTGCTTCCTTTATCATGGTAGCACTTGGTCGCATAGGTGATCCGCAGTCAGCAGAGGTAATTCGTCCCTATCTTACAGTATCGAATGAAATTGGTATCAGAGAAGAAAACCGGGACTTTGAAATTTCGTGGGGCGTACAAACCAATGCAGCCTGGGCATTGGCACAGATGGGAGATCTCTCCGGTGTTCCGGAACTTATCATTTTACTGGATGCTGATCAGGCTCTTCTGCGAAATTACGCACGATATCTTTTGGAAACCATTACTGGCGAACAATTCGGCAGGGATCGTCAGGCATGGCTGGGATGGTGGGAATTACAGGAATAGAGAGCTTTTATTTCTCCCTTACCACCCGGAAACCGGTAAAATCAGTCTGGACAACCGGATAGCTCTCAACAAGGCTGTCAACAAATTGGATGGCTCCGAAACCGTAGACCCTGGCGCCACCGGTATCTTTGTTGCCATTCAGATTGTTCTCTGTGCTTGTATCAAACCACTCAGCCACGTTGCCGCCCAGATCGTACACTTCGGCATCACCGACCTTGACCGGGGGAAAACTCCCGACTTCCCGAATGAGCAATTCCGGCTGAAGCTGATCGATTTTCTGCCGAAGCAAAGCCACTTCATCATAAGTGATGTCATATCCCGCCAATCGATTCAGGGTGTTCTGTCTGGCACCGGCTGATCGAGCCATTTTGTGAAGTGCCCTCGCTTCATCGGTATTGGGAAGACGATATTTTTTGCCAGTGAGATCACTCAGCCACTTGGTATATTCCTTCGCCTGGTCCAGGGTAATATTATGGACGGGATGATTGCCGTGGAGCGGATGAAAATCGTGGTGGGGGGCGAATGCCCGAAACTGTTCATTGGTGACGACAAACCTCCCTATTGAGATGGACTCGGGAAGATCTGTTTCCGAACCGACGGGTACGACCTCCGGTATCAATTTATCACTGTTTTGGACGCCGAAAAAGTTGTTATAGGCAGCCAGGGAATCGCGTTTAATCAGCTCAGCGAGCGGACTATCTTCCTTAAACGCCCGGTTGGGTGCTTCGTAGGTACCGAAAAGGTAGCGGTCAAACCAGTCGATCTCTTCTTTCAGCTTCCGGGTCTGATGCGTAAGTTTCTGAATACCGTGCGGCTGATCGGGAAACCAGATAAAACGCACCGGAGCTTTGCCTATCTGTTGCAATGCCCGGTAATGTTCCCATCCCTGATCCCGCGGTACGGCACGGTCTTCACTTCCGAAAAAGATGATGGTAGGGGCTTTGACCCGGTCCATCCGGAAAATTGGTGATTTTTCGATGTAGGCTTTGTTATAGAAGGTGCCGGCAGTGCTGTCCCACGGGGCTCCGCCGATATAGCTTTGGTCAAACCTCACCCCAAACATGCAGGTACCATAATCCGACACCCAGTTCACATTGCCGGCACCCGCTCCGATCACCCGGAACATATCGGGATATTCGATCGAGAGGGCAATACTCAGAATCGAGCCGTTTGACCAGCCCATCACGCCGAGCGAATCGGTGTCGATTTTGCCTTTTTCATTCAATGTGTTGATCCCGTTGACGATATCAACCAGCTCCAGCTCGTAATACCGTTGTTTGATTGATTCGACAAACTCCAAACCGTGATTTGATGACCCGTGATAATTGGGCATCAGCACAAACGACTCTTTTTGCGACAACAGATGCGGAAAATAAGCCCAGCTCATATTCCACCAGTCCAGTGTTACAGCTGCGGGTCCGCCGCGGATGGCGACTGTGAGCGGGTACTTCCGGTCAGGGTCGTAATTTTCGGGATAATAAAGGATACCGTTGACCTCATTACCCTGCGCGCCGATCCAGCGAAAAATTTCAGTCTGTGCGATATACTTATCAGCCAGTCCGGTGTTAAGCTGGAAAAGTTCCTTGCCCCCGGAAAGACGGGCACTTTGGCGTCGCACATCCAGCTCACCGATGCGGTACTGCGGCCTCGTGGAAGCGGTGGAGTATACAAAGACAACCTTTTTGTGATCTTCGGAGATGGTTGCGACAGCCACATGCTCATCGTGTTCGCCGGTTTCAACCAGCCGTTTGCGCCAATCGAAATGCGCATGGTTGGAATCATCACCTCGCCTTCTGCGGTTTTCACTTCGCTCATAATGGGCCAGTATGCGGGTCGGTCCGTTTGCCAGCGAGACCAGAACATCGTTGCCGGCCAATTCGTAGCCGGAGCCGATCGCCCAGTCCCAGTCTAGTGGCACCTTGACCGGATCCGGAATCGTATTCGTATTCGGATCCGGATCCGGTTCATTATCGATACCCGGTAGCGATACATAATAGAGTTCTGAAATACCGGCACCGCTCCACACCGGATCAGATGACGTCACAGCGGTAAAATAAAAACCATCAGAGTCTTCGGTGAATGCGAAATTGCCTGGAGTTTGATATCCCTCAAGTATGCGTACGTGTTCATCGAACTCAAAATCCCACAGATAATAAGAGAGAGCCGGTTGGGCGTCGGCATTATAATGGGGACTTCGGGTATGTCCGGTCACCGCGTAGCGTCCGTCATCCGAAACGGCGAACGTATTAATCGGATAAGCATTGTCGGTCAGGCGCCGAATATTCTTCGAATCCGGGTCGAATAAAAAAAGACGGCTTGGCTTGAATGTGACGGTGTCTTCAATGACCTGTGTGTTGTCCTCCCGTTCCTTGCGCTGTGATTCGATCAGCAAATCGCCCTCTTCGGACTGAAACGTGAACGTTCCGTCGTTACGTTGCTGTATATTCCGGATTCCTTCGCTAAATTCATGCACCTCAAAAGGTTCTCCGCCGAGCAAGTTCATTGCCCAGAGTTTTTTTCCGTCGTCCCGGGAAGAAAGGTAGTAGAGCAGGTCACCGTCACGCGAGAAAAGCGGGTTGCTTTCGGACTCCTCTGACCGGGTCAGCCGGATGGTCAGGAAATTTGCTTCATTATCGACTTTATTGTGGCGGTCCAGCCGGGTGAGGTAGAGATCGGTCACATTTCGATCCTTTTCGGTGGAATTCCGTGATTTAACCCAGGCGACCATCGACCCGTCAGGGGAGAAGGTGAATCCGGAGGCCGATTCCTGTCCGACAATATCTTCCGGGGTCCAGTGCCGGTTATTGGCGTGCAAAGACGTTGAAGTGATGATGAATAATAGAAAAACCAATAACAACGAAATGCAACGGAGGTAGTAGCCAGAATTTTTCATGAATTGACAAGTTACATTAATATCGGAATGGGAGTATCAGGACAAAAATACATATACTTTTTGTTGATACATGATAAATAATATGCGATAATCGCAACATAAGAGGAATGGAATAATTTTTAAAAAGTTTTAGAATGGCAATTCAGTGGCCGGTTGAGTAGTTAAGGTTTTAGGAATAAATAATGAGCTGACTTGTTTGTTTCACACATATGTCAAAGTAATCAGAAAGGGAACCCGTTATGAGTAACACATTTGAAGTTATCAATCCCGTAAACGGTAAGCATGTCCGTACATATTCCACCATGAACAAAGATAAAATGTGGCAGGCAGTGGAGGATAGTCACAAAACGTATCTGGAGTGGCGGAAGACATCGTTCGGGCACAGAAGCAGACTGATGAAGCGGGCAGCGGAGCTGCTGCGCGAACGGTCAGACCGGTATGGTCGAATGATCACCGAAGAGGTGGGCAAAACGCTGAAATCGGCCAAAGCCGAGGTTGAGAAGTGCGCCTGGGTGTGTGATTATTATGCGGACAATGCGCAAGAAATGTTGTCGGAAGAACACATGGAAACCGATGCAGCAGAAAGCTTTATCACTTACAACCCTCTTGGTGTTGTTCTGGCGGTGATGCCCTGGAACTTTCCGTTTTGGCAGGTGTTCCGGTTTGCTGCGCCGGCACTGATGGCGGGGAATACGGGCTTGCTAAAGCACGCCAGTAACGTGCCGGAATCGGCACTGGCTATCGAAGAGGTGTTTCGCGATGCGGGATTTCCACCGGATGCCTTTCGTTCGCTGTTGATCAATACGACGTGGGTTTCGGAGCTCCTGGAACACAAGTTCGTGGTGGCGGCAACATTAACAGGCAGTGGTCCGGCTGGTAGCGCGGTCGCATCAAAAGCCGGAAAGATGCTCAAAAAGACCGTGCTGGAGCTGGGAGGAAGCGACCCCTACATCGTTCTCGAAGATGCGGACATCGCGGCGGCGGCAGCCACTTGCGTTACCAGCCGACTCATCAACGGTGGACAGAGCTGCATTGCGGCGAAGCGTTTTATTGTGGTGGAAGAAGTGCAGGAGGATTTCACTGAAAAGTTTATTGCAGGTATGAAAGAGGCTGTTATGGACGATCCGATGATTGATGGCGTCACATTGGGTCCTATGGCGCGGGAGGATCTGCGCGATGAACTGCATGATCAGGTGGAGCGGTCGGTTCGTCAGGGGGCCAAACTTGTTCTTGGCGGAGAAGTGCCGGATCGCAGCGGCGCCTGGTATCCGCCAACCGTGTTGACGGGTGTCAGGCCTGGTATGACCGCCTTCGACGAAGAGCTTTTCGGGCCGGTTGCCGCGATTATAACGGCCAAAGATGAAGACGATGCAATTGCGATGGCGAATAATTCGTCGTTTGGACTCGGTGCTGCAGTATTCACCGGCGATAATGAACGCGGGCGACGCATCGCTGCCGAGGAACTGGAAGCGGGATGTTGTTTTGTCAATGAGTTGGTCACATCCGATCCCCGTCTGCCGTTCGGTGGTATCAAAACCAGCGGGTACGGGCGTGAGCTGGCACATACCGGCATCCGCGAATTTACAAACATTAAAACGGTGTATGTGAGATAAGTTGAAAGTATATATGAAATTGGATATGAATTACGTAAATTGTGAAGAATATGTTATAAACACATGCTCAGTAAACCGCGTAAGCGATATACCAATGGCGAGATAATATTTTTTACAAAGTGGTGCATGATTATTACCGCCATTGGTATACTATGTGACTTTAAAAATCAAAGGTAATTAACACATGAAATGGCCATGACAGACCAGCCGTTTTGACACACAGGAGCATGATTATTTCCGTCATGGACATTACATCTGTCGTTA
>SLQC01000068.1 GCA_007131625.1 Balneolales bacterium
CAATTCAAAGAGCAAAGAATGCCTACAAAACATGACATTGATCAAGTATCAAAAGACCATCCTGTGGTGCTAGAAAGAATTTTCTCAACTTGTGTGGCTAATTCTAAGGCCTTAGAATTAGCAGGGATTGACAGGAACACTCCAAACCCTAAAGATGGAGAGATAGATAGGGATGAAAATGGAGAGCCAACGGGTCTTTTGTTTAGAGAAGCCAAGCAGTTGGTAAGAGACGCTATGCCAGGTCCTTTTGGTTCAGATAAGTTAGGGCTAAATCAAGGTGTAGAAAGAGCAATTAAGCTTGCACAAAAAGAATACCTGAAACATGGAATTACAGGAGTCATGGAACCAGGGGTAACTCCAGCAATTATGCGGGCTTATCAAAACCTTTATACTAAAAATGAACTTAGAATTAGAACAACTTTAATGCCTAATTGGTATGGGTTTCATATAAAGCAAGAGACTGAAAAAATTGAAAGATTAATAGGTGAGCTAGGTGTTTGCACTAACTTTGGAGATAATATGCTAAAGATAGGTGGTCTGAAGATGGCCATTGATGGTGGATTAACTTCAAAAACCGCATATTTATCATGGCCATATTTAGGAGAAGATGCTCCAAGAGAGAATATACCTTTTAGACTTGATTTAACTAAATTAAATGAGTATGTAGCAACTGCCCACAATGCAGGATGGAGCGTAGGTATTCATGTGGTTGGTGATATATCTCAAGAATTAGCAGTTGAAGCTATTTACAAGGCGCATAAAGATAATCCAGCAGATCGTAGACATCAGGTAATTCATGCTTATTATCCCACAGAGAAATCTCTTAAGATGATGAAAGAAGCAAATATTATAGCTGCAATTCAGCCTGCCTTTATCTATGGTGAGGCATCTGGGTATGATAATCTGTTAACTAAAGAAAAGCAAGAGGAGTTCACTCCTACTAAAACATATCTAGAAAATGGTATAAAAGTGGCAATTAGTACAGATATGCCTTCTGCGCACTTTAATCCTTTTTATAACTTATATAGTGCAGTTACTAGGAAGGGTGCTCTTGGTCACCAAGCAGGTACTAAAGAGAAGGTTAGCATTTTAGATGGAGTTAAAATGATGACTACTAATGCTGCATACTTATCTTATGATGAAAATATTAGAGGAAAACTTCAATGACAGTTATTGAATAACAATATTTTATAATGGTTTTAGTCCACTGTATTTTGAAATTTCTTGAGTTCCAGAACAATTTAAATCAATCCGTATGAACTGAAATGAGTGTGGTATATTAACCATTTATGCGCTTATTAAGCAGCAATTAACCGCTGCATCTATCAAGAGACGGATGATCTTTAAAATCGTGTATTTATGCAGAAATTTGGACGGCTACCTCTGGCGGAACCGCCCATCATGAGGAAGGAAGGAGGGTTCATTGGTCAACAACAACATGTCATAACGAACTCTTTCATTCAGGTCTTTCAGAGTGAGGGTGTGTGTGCCGGCCGGTAAATTAACCCCTTTCAGATTTATCTCTCCTGGCCAGTTCCAGGTCCATAACTCATCGGCCAAACGATTGCTTGGAGTTATCAATTCATCCGGAGCATTCATATCAGTTTCACCACCTCCTATGATGGCCAGCTCTTTCCCGTTTAGCAACACTTGAATATTCTGGCTAACAGTATTTCCACGCGATCCGTCTCCACGTTGCAGATAGCGTAGCCATAAGTAATAGGTATCATCATCCGGTATGTCAATTGACCAGCTTACCCGATTATTCTCAGGTTCTTCCGGCACCAGATAGGCCAAACCTTTGGTTCCGGCGGCGATGGACCGCTCGAACATACCCTGACGCTCTGCATCATCAAATGTAAGCTCAATACGATTTTCAGGCACCCTTCTGACGGGCGTATTTGCCTCAATAAAAATCGGTGTACTTTCATTCCGTCTCCGGTCGACGGCCGTCACAGCGTAGTAGTAGGTTGTCTCCGCTCGCAATCCCCAGTCAATGAGTTCCGGCTCGGTTGGTGACCCGATCAAATATTGCTGACCCGGTTCTTCCATTCGCTCACGCGACGCGTAGACATTATAGTGTGACAGGCTCGGATCAGATGAAGCGTCCCAGACCAAATGAAGTGTCCGGTCATCTACATGCTCTGCGTGCAGAGCTGCAGGTGGAGGTGGAGGCTGTTTGGCTTCCGGACGTTTCCCGGCTGGTTCAAAGGATTTGTCCGTTGTAAAACAGATCACATCCATGGCGGCATCCGGATCTTCTGTTGAAATCATCATATCAAGCGCACCGACAGAAAGCGAAGTGCTTCCGGCAAGTACCCATTTCCAGGTTTGTGAATCGGTCTCCACTTTCATTTTTGTGCTTTCCAGATCGAGAATCCATCCGGAGTGTCCGGATTCCTGATCCCGAATGCGTGCCCATATATAATATGTTTCATCTTCGGGCAACCTGACCTGAAGCGAGGACTCTCCGTAACTGACATCCGGATGCTTGTATACGTAGTACCAGTCGGATGCACCCTGTACATCGCGTCCCACAGCCAACCCCGGCATTTCCGTAGTATAGCGATCCCACATCGCATTTTCAGCTTCCAGATAAATGGTAAGTGGCTGATCAATCGAGCCGGACAGCTGTACGCCTGCTCTGGATACCTCTTCGGAATATCCGCTTTCCAAACCGGAGTGCTCCAACGAGGTGATTACATAGTAATAATCCTGACCCGGTTCTATGGCTGTGTCCCGCCAGCTTGTATTCATGACGGGTTCGTGAGTTAGCAATTCATAATCATCACCGCTACGCATGCTGCGATAGACCAAATAACCACGCGTTTCGCGATGGTAACCGGATGGTTCCCAGTTAAGGACAAGTGATGAACCGTCTGTCTCCCACTCGAG
This sequence comes from Balneolales bacterium, assembly GCA_007131625.1. GTDB lineage: Bacteria > Bacteroidota > Rhodothermia > Balneolales > Natronogracilivirgulaceae > SLQC01. Next base: position 2,896 of record SLQC01000068.1, read on the forward strand.
TTGACTGGGCGGACGTGGACGGGCCATTACGGCAATGTAGTTTCGAAAACGGCCGGTCATGCTTGAAGCGGTATGGATTTTGGTTGCATCCGGACTCATCATGGAAAAATCACCTCCTGCATAATAGGTATTAGGGAGGTGGTTCGTATTGAATACCGGTTGCCAGGTTTTGTCTGAAAATATTTGATACACAGTATTGGCGTTCTCGCTACGGGTAAAACGGGGCAGGTTCCATCCCCGCACCCAGCCAATGTAAAAACGCGGATGTTTCAACCAGTGCAGATGATAATTGCTCCCGTCGGGTGACAATCTGTAGGATTGAAGAATTTCAACATCCCGAACACGAATCAGGTTGGTCGTTCCACCATCGCGGGCAAGGTATTCACCATCCGGTGAGTGAGCTTCATGGCCATGAGTCAATATTGGATAGTAGCGATATATTTCAAATAGCTCATTGAGGTTGTCACTTTTATGGATACGGTACTTATCCCACTCCGGGCCCTCTGGCCATTGTATGCGATCGCTCATGAAAGTTTCCAGGTAGCGTGTCTCGCCGGCTGCAGGGGCGATCACATGGTCGATCCTGCCGGTATTGCGGTCAATCAACATTCCGGTTCGCACCAAAATCAGTGGTCCCCATTGATCATGTTCTTCCACAAATTTACCTCTTGGACTGCCCCGGTACATCCACTCGTCTATTTGAAATCGGGGAGGGACCGGTTTGCCTTCGGGATTGAATCCACCCGGTCGGCCATCGTGCATTTGAATATGCGGAATAGACTTCTCGCCGGGTTCATACGGCAGCCATATCCCACCGTTTGGTGTGTCAATAAAAATGTATTGATTGTCTGACGTCAATCCATATGATCGTTCACGCGGATATGGATCCCACTCAGCCAGTAACCTGGTTTCACCGGTACTCACACTTCCCGTAAATAATCGGCCGTCGGGTCGAAAAAAATAGACATCCGGATCTTCCCGATCCCAAAGTACTCGACTTCCATGGACATAGGGCATTAATCGTGAGTAATCCGAATTAATAAAAGACTGGGATATACCGTTCCGGAATTGGCGGTGACCCTGCAAATAGAGCAATGATCCATCGGCGTTCCAGGCGGGCCAAATCGACGCTGTCCCTGAGTGCTCCGCGATTGGCGAGGTGTCCAGCATCCACAACTCGCTGCCGTGATCAAGATCGTTGAACACGATACGATGATTCAACATTTCCTCTTGACGATGAAAGCGTTCATAGGGTTTGTGGCCGTGACGCTCCATGAGTGATTTCAGATTTTGGGGCGGGGCAATAAGACTTGCATATGCCGGATTAAACAAAAAAAGAATCAATAATACGGAATATATCAAAAGGGCCTTTCCCTTCTGAAAAAAGCAACGCAGTAATGCATTAATGTGATTGACATTCATTGAATGACCTGTTTGATTTAATCAATTGAAAGCATGATGCTCAACAACTTGAATAAATATATATTGTTCCCCTCACAAGTGCCATGTTGAAATATAATTATTGTATAAAGACTTTTTAATCTGATCCTGGTATCATCATTATTAAGCTACCAGTTTATTAGTGCCCTATTGATTATATTTCTGTGGATTTGGAGGGTTTATAAACTTTAAGTCTATACAAGTAAATAATTGAATAATAAGGAAAATTGAAATACGGAATTTTAATATGAACAGAGACACACTTAAACAATTACTGATCAATGTACAAAGCGGGGAGACCGGAGTCGATGATGCTGTTGAAAAGCTCGCAGATCTTCCATATAAAGATCTCGCTTTTGCCAAAATTGACAATCATCGGGAGATCAGGACCGGATTTCCGGAGGTGATTTTCGGTCAGGGTAAAACTCCGCGACAGGTCAGGGATATTGTCGAATTCTTATTGACCAGAGAGAGTAATATTTTGGTTACCCGTGTTACAACGGAAATGTTTGAAAAGGTACAAGAAATAAGCAGCAGTGCAGAATACCACGAGGTGGCGCGTTGTATCACTATCAGGAAAAAAAGGCCCGTCCTTCCGGAAACCCATATTGCAGTAGTAACAGCCGGCACTACAGATCTCCCTGTAGCAGAAGAAGCGGCAGTAACCGCCGAGATATTCGATAACCGGGTTACCCGTTTTTTTGATGTTGGAGTTGCTGGGGTCCACCGGCTCTTTGATAACCTGGATGAAATCAGAAGAGCCAGAGTTGTGGTGGTCATTGCAGGCATGGAGGGAGCCCTCCCAAGCATTGTGGGCGGCCTTGTAGATAAACCGGTGATAGCCGTCCCTACCAGTTCCGGATATGGAGCAAATTTCGGTGGTCTCTCCGCACTCCTGGGCATGCTCACCAGCTGTGCCAGCGGCGTGAGCGTTGTAAATATCGACAATGGGTTTGGTGCCGGTTACCAGGCAGGAATGATCAACAAGCTATAACATCATCCCCGACTTTTATTCTGTACAAAACCCACTTCGAGAATTCGGCTTATGTTACGTCTTTGGGCAGGGCAGATACCGGAATCAGAGGTTACCTCGTTTGGAAACATCCCTGGACATCTCATACTTTAGATATAGCTCTTTCCCCAACCAGACGATTGCAGCAGGTGGAATCACTATAAAAAGTACTCCGAGCATGTACTTGTTCTTTGTTTCATACGGAGCTTTATAAAGTGCGGCCATGGAAAATGCCCATAGCATGATCAGTATTAGTGTAATAGCTGCAGGGAGTATAAACTCCATGGACCCATAATGATGGTGCAATAGTGTTAACATGATTATAGCAATTGGTGTAAGGTTTGAAGTTCATTTCTAGTTGTATATTAATGATTTAATAACAACAAATTCAAGTATTGTTTTTATCGTGTATGTTCATTATAAAACAATCCGGCATCAGCTGAGGGCCAGGTGGCGGATCTCTGACATTTCAGATTCAGAGAGTTTTTCAAATGAGGATGCTATTCGGACATTTTCATCCAAATATTCTTTGGCTGTAATCCCCATGATTGTCGTGGATACCGGATAGCTCATGGTATAAGGCAGCAATTGCCGTATTGTCAAATCCGGCCGCAACATCCTTCCACGGTGAGCTACTTTCATTGCAATGACACCGACATTTTTCTCAGTTGCCAGATCAAAAAACCGGTCCAGATATTCTGTGTCATTCATAGAACGGTGGCCAGCATTCAATGTGATCAATACGCAGTCGTACGGATAATCTTTCAGTGCCTCCCACAGTAGTCGAGAGGAGTGCCCGGTAATTCCGATATTTTTGATCACCCCTTCTTCCTTCAACTTTTCGAATGCATGGCGTGCACTGGGCTTTCGTCTGAGATCTTCCAATGTTCCGAAGTTGCCGACATAGTGGTGCTGATATAGATCCACATAGTCGGTTTGAAGCCGGCGAATACTGTCCTCAAAAAGCCTCATTGTGCCATCATAGGTGTAGTCATGACTTTTTGTGGCAAGAAATACTTCGTCCCTGCGATCTTTCATAACAGATCCAATATTTATTTCACTGGCTCCGGGTAACCGTCCGCTTCCTTCACGTCCGTAAAGTGCGGCAGTGTCGATGTAGTTAACACCCAGGTCAATCGCATGGTTGATGATTTCGATAGCCTCATCACGCTTAGCAGGCTGCTCCACTGTTGTTTCACCGCCAAGACTAAAAATACCTACGTTATGCCCGGTTTTCCCCAAAGGCTGTTTCGGAATGGATCCTGAAGCAGGCTGATTAGCCCAAGCTGCAGTTTTTGCTAAAAGGCCACCAGAAAGTGTCAGGCCGATTCCGGTTGTGGCAGTAAGACTGTTTTTTAAAAATGATCTGCGATCACATGTCTCTTTCATAATAATCTCCTGTTTTTTTTCTGATCAATACCGGTATCAGGTTTTTTTAAAAATAATGCTTAATAGATGCTTATCTTATTAGGTTTAAAAATAAAGTACTTTTGCG
>SLQC01000296.1 GCA_007131625.1 Balneolales bacterium
ATCAGCAGACCCTAACTATATAGTAAAAAAAATGCTGAACAGTACTATTTCTCCATGGTTGAAAAAACGTTTTACCATGCAAAAATTGAAAGGTATGCCTGATTTAATGGATTTATAAATTCCTGCTTATCAATGGAAGACAAACTTTCAAATTCGTAATCGTAATCCGGCAGTAGCCTGTAATTGATTCCATCCACCCAAAGTAAATTTAGGTTCGCCGAATAGTGCAAAGTTACGTAAATCAAACTCTATACCGATTCCTGCGTTAATTCCTATTTTATTGCTGCTCACATTACCCCAAACATCCGAATCGGCATTGATCCTGGATAGGTTTAACCCACCTAATCCATAAATCATGAGATTATCCCTGTTTCGAATGAAATAGTGTCCGTTAAGATTCATTTCAGATGCACCGAGATCATTTTCACCGATAAAATAATAGGTATAATCAACCCCGCCACGAATTGACGCCGTTATCATATAAAGTAAATGAAAAGTTATGCCAATTTCGCTGTTTTCCAGGTGGCCAACTTTGCTGCCATAGCTGAGGCCTGCGCCCAAAGTGAGATCACCGGGCTGGGTTACCTGTTGCTGCTGGGCCACTGCGGAAAGATTAAAACTAAACAGGCATAGTATAGCAATCTGAATTGCATATAAATAATGAATAACTTTCTTCATATAGGTGCCTCTCTTCTTTTTTATGGTTTATCCAGATACTACCCTATATATAAACAATTTGTGCAATTATTCGTTCAAAAGCTGATATCGCGGATTGTTACAAAATGAATAAGATTTTGGAAGTTCAAGTGAATCAGATGGATAAATCCACCGAAATTTCATTATCATATCGTATTTTCAAATCAGGCGGCATAAGCATCTGATTCCTTGCCTGTTGTTTATGCTGTTGCTGCACAACCGTTAGAACATTATTCATTTTCTCAACACAAAGAATTATCAAAGTACCGTTATTTCTGGACTTTCAGGCATGTTTTAATTAAAATACCCCGTAAATTGTATATTTTTCTCATTTTATGGGTTACCGGATTCCATATCAACGTTTCTGTAAATTATGGGGTGAGTGCATTGTCCTTAGTGCCCTTGGAAATCGCATTGGAAGGCATACGATCCTCCCATGAAAGATTGAGCAATGGAGATTTAAGTCCCGCTGAGGCCATTAAGGAGTTCAGTCACGTCGTGGCGAGAACTGTACAGGCTCGTAATCAGATTCGCCGAGAGTATAAGCGTCGTACGGGGCGTAAGCTCGGTAATAACTGGGAAGGCGAAATGCGGCGGGCCGGCATCGCTGATGTCAAGGTAGCGGAGTTCTTTCACGAGTTACGAAACAGTGACGTGCATGAGGCTCCCTTTGTTATCGCGTTTGAGGAGGAGACGGTTTTTGCTCTTCGCAGCAAGATTGGAGAGGTATCGCACTTGAAGCTCAGGTCTGGGAGAGTACGTGCGACCCAATCCTCTACTCTCTTCAGTGACCAGCACAGCCCGAGCGTTCGTCTTTATGAGGATCAGAACGATGAGCGACCTCTTGAGGTGATCAGCTGTACGCGCCGCTATAAGTTGGAAGTCACGACCGATCGTCTACTGAAGCTATTAAGGGAAATCGGGACCGATGATCTTGTGGAGCTTACTACCCGACAAATCCAAGCGGTTGAGCAGTATGTAAGGTGGTTTGACGGGCAATATCCATCACCCGATACGGCATAATCGTAAGCTTAATGACGGTGAGGATGCTGAACATATATATGGCCTCCAATGTCAACAAACAATAACCATCCCTAGCCAGTAAAAATCATTGCTAGCCTAAGCGATTCCGATGTCATTTTAACACGTTGTACTGCAAACAATTTTCAATAACAGTTTTACAGTTCCTGTGACAGCACCACATGACTCTCAGAATTTGACCTTCAGGACTTTACACTTATTACATTCATTTCATTATCAGAGCAGGAAGTGTAGGTTAACATGCATTATTTTCCGAAAAACCAGCAATCTTAATTACCGAAAACTATGCATATTTGTTTTCCGATAACAGCCTGATTTCATGATAGAACGAAAAATGAAATACCTCCGCATTATCCGCATTCTCAAGGAAGAGATTGACAATCTATACCGGTTGTTTGGGGAAAATGAGAAATACGCAAAGCTGCTACAGATTCTGAAAGACTATCCAGAATATGAACATCCAACTCAAAAAGAGCTGATAAAAAAACTTCAGCTTCAGAGACCGGCACTTATGAAGCTACTTAATGAGCTGTATTCCGATTCTGGATATAAAATTATTGACGAAGACGCATACCAGGGATCTAAATCAGAAATTCTCATTATTGCAAAATTGAAAGACAAGAGCCGAGAACTGGTAGTAAGGGGCTTGGAATCAATACCGAGTGTCGGTGAGGAATTTAATATTTATTTCATTAATGAATGCTTTTTGCAAGGTAACAGACGTAAAGCACATTTTAACTGGCGGTATTCATAAAATTTATATCTACTTAGAAGAGAAGCCATTTGATTACCGTTAGCAGATCTCTCAGCATCATGACAAGTACATGCCGTTAAATTATAATTCGAAATTGCCTACATTGGCTATATCAGCAGGATAAATTTTTTGACTTATGCTTTTTTTTACTGCGCTCTCAGGAAGAAACTGGAAACAGAATCGAAAGAAATTCTTTCCTTAAGAGGAAATTCAGAGATGGGAAAAGGCGCTTATGTTTGCACTAAAATTTATACCATAAAAAACAAAGACCTGCAAGTCAAAGACTTACAAGGCTTTTGGTGCCGAAGGTGGGACTCGAACCCACACGAGATTGCTCCCACACGCCCCTGAAACGTGCGCGTCTACCAATTCCGCCACTTCGGCATGACTACTTTTCGTGTCAACCGCCCGACTTGTCACATGTCAGCCTGCTGACAAAAATTCACCCGGTCATTATCGCTCGCAGACCGGAGCTGTACTCTTTTTTGCATCGCGTAGAAAGTGATTTTCTGCGAAATTAAAGATACGGACTCTTGACAAAAAACCAATGAGCGATTTGATTAAAATATTCATTGATGCTGGATTTTATCCATTCGATTTCCGGGGTTTCCATTCACTCTATCACGCCCCGGTGATCGAAGATATGTCTCATCATCATCAGGTAGTCGCGTTTGAGCTGAATATTTCGGCGCGCCATCATAATCTCTGCCGTCTCCATCGCTTTTTCAAACTGATAGGGTTCGGTGCCATCCGGACTCACCCAGCTGAAAGATGGCACATGTTTCGGCGGGAAGCCGTAGGTGAAAATATTGCAAAATACTCCGCACAGGGTTCCGGCCGAGAGCGTTGTGTTGATAGCGGTTTTTCCGTGATCTCCCATGACCGTCCCGAAGAACTGTAGCGACGACGTGTAGACAGTGCCTCTTGACCAATCCGGGATCTTGATCGGCTTGTAGTTGTTTTTCAGGTTGGATGTAATGGTGTTGGCGCCGAGGTTGCACCATTCACCGATGAGGCTGTTGCCAAGATAGCCGTCGTGCGCTTTGTTCGTATGGCTGTGCAGGATCACATTTTGAATCTCTCCACTGACTTTGCAGACCGGACCAATGGTCGATCCCGGATAGACTTTTCCCCCCATTTTAAGGACCGATTTTTCACAAAGTGCACTCGGACCCTGAATGACCGCACCGTACATCACATGGGAGTCGCGGCCGAGGTATACAGGTCCCGTCGACGCATCAATGACCGCACCGGGATCAATTTGTACACCAGATTCGGCAAATATGTTATCCGGTTCAACAAAAATAGCCTGCGGGAAAACCGATTGAGGTGTTCTGTCGGTGATTTGCAGCAGGGTGATATCTTTCCGGATTTCCTCCTCGTTGATGGTAAATAGATCCCACAAATAATTGAGCAGTAATCCCGACTCGGTGTCGATGGTATTCATCCGGTGGAATTGGTCAGTGCCGTTCTCAAAAAGCTCCTGGCTTACGTCGGGATCAAGCCGGGATGCAACCACACGGCCATTTTTACAGATGACTTGTCCCGTTTCGAGCTTTTTGACGCTCTCCGCAGCATCGGCATCCGGCAGCCAGCGAGCATTGATCCAGATAATATCTTTTTCGTCAGCCGGATGCTCCCCCGGGAAGACATATATCAGCGGTACCCTCCGGACCCGCGTCACTTTTTTCGCACCGAGATAGCGTTGCCACTTTTCGCGAATGGTGAAAATACCGATTCTGAGATCATCAACCGGCCGTGTCAGCGTTAGTGGCGCAAATAACTGGTCTCCCTCGTCCTCGAAAAAACAAATTGTCATAGCAGCTATTATCGTATCGGATGCTTTTTTTACTCTCACCAACCATGTCCGCAAATATAAAGGATTTAATTTAAAAAAAATGGATTAAAACGAAATACATGTTATTTTATCAAATGAGCATTGCCTATATTCAATCGTAGACCGGACGTGGAGGCCATGTTGGTTCCAGACCCGACACGGAGAGAGATGTAATGCCATCAAATACATAAGAACAATAGGACCATTTAAGGATTTTATGTGCGGAATAGTTGGATATGTAGGCAAGCGGAGTGCATCGGAAGTGATCATTAAGGGATTGCACAGGCTGGAGTACAGAGGTTACGATTCAGCCGGAATCGCCACACTGAATGATGAATTGAATGTGGTGAAGGTCAAGGGAAAGGTGGGTGTACTCGGCGAGCTTGTCAGGAAAAAGAAAGTGAAAGGGAATCCCGGTATCGGTCACACCCGCTGGGCGACACATGGTGAACCGAACGATATCAATGCACATCCCCACACCGGGGCTTTTCGACGCTTTGCATTGGTTCACAACGGTATTATTGAAAACTACGATGTGCTGCGGCAGGATCTCGAGAAGAAGGGACACAAATTCGAAGGTGACACCGATACCGAAGTGCTTGCCCATTTGATAGAGGAGATCCATGAGCTGAGTGATATCGACTTTTTTCAGGCGGTTCAGCAGGCACTTCTCCAGGTTGAGGGTACCTATGGCATAGCGATTATTCACAAATATCATCCGGATCAGATTATCGCTGCCCGTAAGGGGGCCCCGTTGCTCATCGGCATCGGAGATAACGAGCATTTTGTCGCCTCCGATGCCTCACCCATTATCGAATACACCCAAAAAGTGGTCTATCTGGAAGACGAGGAGATGGCAGTGATCACCAGCAGCGGATATGAGGTGTCTACTCTCAAGAATGTTCCGCTTACCAAAGAAGTACACGAATTGGCAATGAATCTGGAGCAGATCGAAAAGGGAGGCTTCCCCCATTTTATGCTCAAGGAGATATCTGAGCAGAGCGATACAATTGCGGATTGCATGCGGGGCCGGCTGATCGTCGGGGAGAACCGCATCCAACTGGGGGGCCTCGATGGTGTCCTGGATCGGCTGATTAATGCACGGCGGGTGATTATTGCAGCTTGTGGAACAAGCTGGCACGCCGGACTTGTAGGGGAGTATCTGTTTGAATATCTGGCACATATACCGGTGGAAGTGGAATATGCTTCTGAGTTTCGTTACCATGAGCAGCTGATTGACGAGCGGGATGTGTTGATTGTCATTTCCCAGAGCGGTGAGACGGCCGATACTCTCGCGGCATTGCGTAAAGCGAAAAAGCGGGGCGCGATGGTGCTTGGCATTTGCAATGTGGTGGGATCGACTATTGCACGAGAAACCGACGCAGGTGTATTCACCCACGCCGGACCCGAGATCGGCGTGGCGTCGACCAAGGCTTTTACTGCACAGGTGACGGTTCTGACTATGATGGCGTTGCTGATGGGCCGTGAAAACGGAATGATTTCGGATGACCGGATGCAGGAGCTTACACGGGAGCTGAATGAAATCCCGAAAAAGGTGAAGGATATTTTGAAGGATACATCACATATTCAGGAAATTGCCAGTTTGTTTACCTATGCCCCAAATTTCCTGTATCTGGGGCGCAGCTACAACTTTCCGGTGGCACTGGAAGGAGCGCTGAAACTCAAGGAGATTTCGTACATTCATGCCGAGGGTTATCCTGCTGCTGAAATGAAACACGGTCCCATTGCACTCATCGACGAGCACATGCCGGTGGTTGTTATTGCTGCAACCGATCACACAAACGACAAGATGATCAGCAATGTCGAAGAGGTGAAAGCGAGGAAAGGTCGTATTATTGCTATTTCTTCGAACGGACAATCGAAAGTAGCCCGACTTGCCGAGTTCAACATCAATATCCCGGAGGTGCACGACTGCCTGACACCGCTGGTGGCCGTGATCCCCCTGCAGCTGCTCTCCTATTTTATTGCAGTTAACCGGAAATGCAATGTCGACCAGCCCAGGAACCTTGCAAAAAGTGTAACGGTTGAATGAGTAATGGGTGCAATGGATCATAAAGGAGAAATATCAGAAAGCGGAATCATTCGAATCAAAAACATGGTTTGCGATCGATGCATAATGTCGGTACGGCAACTATTAAGTGACCAGGGGTTTGTTGTGGAGAAGGTTACCCTCGGAGAGGCGGTTGTCTCTCCGGTTCCCGATCCTGTGCAACGCGAACGACTTGAACGACATCTTGCTGAAATCGGTTTTGAACTGGCAGGCGATCACAAACAGGAAATAGTAACTGCGATCAAATCCGGGCTCCTGTCCTACCTCAAATTGGTCGAAGAGAACCAGGATCCCCCGCTTTTGTCAGAGTACCTGGCCGGGAAACTTCACAAATCGTACCCCACACTCAGCCGCATGTTTACCACCGCCGAGGGAATTACCATCGAAAAATATCTGATCCGGCTGCGAATCGAAAGGGTCAAGGAACTGTTG
>SLQC01000062.1 GCA_007131625.1 Balneolales bacterium
CACCACAACCAGTTGCTGGCCACACCGCCCGTGCGCACCATGTCGGTAACCAGGTTGGGGGTGTCGGCCGAAAAAGTGGTTGCCACCATCGATACACCAAGCAGCCACCAGGGCATATTTCGACCGGAAAGAAAAAAATTGGTTGTGCTTTTACCGGCTTGCCGGGATGCAACATATCCTATTGACAGCAGAACTATAAAAAAAAGACCGATAATCGTCCAGTCTATTGGTTGTAAAATCATGATTTTGACGATTTTTAAGATTTCTTACAGCAGATTTCATTCGGAATGATGCCAAGAAATTATACCTGTATTGGGCGATTCACAGTTCTTTTCATCGTAATAATTGCTCGTGTCAGCAAATCAGGACGAATATTTTGATCGGCGGTCATGGTCAACGATTAGGACAAATTGAGAAAAGTTATGTTTAAAGGAACAAGCCTGATAGCATGATTAGAATACAGAGTGATATGTTGATTATTTACAACTTTGATTTATTTATCGTTTTCGGGGGTTATATCAAAAATATTGTGTTTCCAATTTTATTGTAGCTTTGGCGGTAGGCCAGTCCATTGTCCCGCTTAGCCCCCAGGCACGAACAGTGGCAACTTTTACCCCATTTTCCAGTCGTGCACATAATTCCATTTTTTCATCCCCTGCCAGAAACCCTGCAAGCAGATAGTCACCACAGGCAACAGTATTTGCTGCTTTACGATGCTCGGCCTTAATGTGGCACTGACAGGCCTGATCACGCGTAACCGCTAATGCTCCATCAGCGCCACGGCTGACAAGCACTATATCAACGCTGTCGCAAAGTTTTCGCGCCGCAGCAACAATCTCTGACGATTCGTTGCTGATTCGCCTGCTGAGCAGTTGACCCAACTCTTCAAGATTGGGTTTAATCATATAAAGGTCACCTGTTGCAACAGCTTTTTTTAGTGCAATTCCGGAACTGTCCACAACTACTTTTGAACCCCTTTCGCAAATATTTTTGATTATAGACAAACACTCGGTCAACAATTCTCCACCAGGCAGAGATCCGGAAAATACAATAACGTTGCATTCATCAACTATCTTTAGCAGGTTGTTATTAAGCTGTTTTAAAGATGATTTTGTTGACAAACGGCATTCATCCCGAAGATGCATTTCACGATTAAGCCGGGTATCAATAACCGTAATATTCTGTCGCGTTTGTCCGGGGACAATGGTAAATCTAAAATCTATTAATGGCTTTAACTCTGAAAGTGCTTCCTTAGCTAAAGGCCAATCGATTTTGCCCCACAATCCTGCATTAATACTTTTTTCTCCCATCCATGCCAGTGCCCTGGAGACATTTAAAGCCTTACCGGCCGGTTCAGATGTTTGGAAGACTTTACTATGCTTCCCCCAATCCAGATCGTCTGCTTTACAGGTTATATCCCAGGCCGGACAAATACCAACCGTCACTACAGAACAATGCATTTTTTTAGCACTGATGTTTTACTGCCGCTTTAAGTGTGTCAAAATCATCAAAAACCTCATTTTTTTCGATAAGTTTGTACATTTTTTCATATGCACCGATGTTTTCGTATCGATATTCCAGCGGCGATTTGATATACAATGACGCAACAAGGTTGCCCATCTGTACAGCTTCCTCTATGTTAATAGATCCATCCTTGAACTGCTCCATATTTTGGGCCACATATGTAACGAAACCCGCACGGAATGAATCCCCTGCTCCTACAAGGTCTACTACATCACCGCATTTGTATCGGCTGGTTACTTTTTGCACCCTGGATACACTACCTTTATTATTACTTTTTATAACATATGCGCCGTCGGAGACGGTAATACCCACAACGCGCGGCCGGGCTGAATTTTGCCAGAAATTATGGGTTATAAAAGCAAGAACACAGTTTGCGGCATCCTTTTGAGATAGTTGTGACCAATTTTCCGGGTGATCGAGAGTATTTTTGAGCAATTTCGCTTCGTCGATACTTATAAAGAAAAAATCGAGCTGGGGTAAAAGCGGTATTAACAGCTCATACTCCTTAATCGAATTACCCGCATCGATAGCATCTTGCGGATTCCCGGTCAATGTATGGGCATCAGCAATGGTTATTATCCTGTTTTCACGACACCATTTCATAAAATCCGCAAGGTCTTTACCACCGTTTGCATCTCCACGTCTGGAAAGGCCCGAGTACATATAATAAACTATTTTCGGATTCATGCTGATAACAGCAGATTTGAAATGCTCAAAATCAAAATCGTCATTTGCATTGGGGAAATAGGCTAGTCCGCTCCTTTCGCCGATTTCTTTTTGATATATAAACGTGGTGCCGGTGTGAAGTGACGGATGGATATATGTTTGAGACATATCTACATCAAATGATACCATCAGGTCATAAAAATATCGACCTTGAGCATCGAGTCCGTCAAATTTTCCTTTGCCCAGATTTGTGCCGACTGCAACTTTCAGACCCGCCCTGGAAATGAGTGGAGCAGTATTGCCGGAGCCACCCGCCGTTGCATTACCTTCTTCAATCCATTGCATGTAATGCTGTTGTGAATAATCGGGCATATCCGAAACCGGACATTTTGCAAGTCCTCCCGGACCGACAATTTTTTTTACAAAATCAAATTCACCACTTCTGAAATCAACAACAGCTGAGTTCAAAATTAAAATATCAACACTCATTGACTTAACACCATTTTTTCTTTTATTGCTGCATCCTGTTCTATTACCAGGGAGGTTATTTTAGAACATTGTTATTTATTTGAGTATATCAAGAAGTGATTCTTTCTTTGCATATACTCTTGAAATCAGTTCGCCTGCATTATCACTGGTACAGTTGCTCCATATACTGCGTACTATTTGATGAAATTGTTGCTCGTCAAGCTTTTGCCATGGGGTGTCACAGGTGTCTAAATGTATCTTCCCCTGCTGTGCCTGCTTAACGACTGTTGCGACTGCCGCCATTGTACCAAGAGCTATATTTATGGGTTCTATATCCTGTTCCAAAGCGAGATTCATACTACCAAAAAGCCGGTCATTATAGTGAAGTTTTCTGATTGGATCACGGGCAGCACGTTCGATGGTATCAGCAAGATATGGATTGGTCATACGAATGAGCAGATCCTCGGCATATTCTTTATAACCTTCCGGTGTAAAGGTCCACTCATTGAGATAGGCATATTTTCGGGTAAGTGCCTTGCCCGACTCATCAATAAATGCTTTTTGAGCGATATCCATAAGCCTGTTGTCCTTGCGGATCTCTTTCATATAGGTATAACCTTTCAAGTAGCCAAGGTATGCAAGTAATGCGTGAATAGCATTATGGCCATAAAGTTTGGCTTCTTCAAAGGGCAGCAAATCGGTCTTTTCGGCAAAGGTATCTATACCGGTTCTGAAACCGTCGATGGTCATACGGGTTACCATTATCTTATTAAACTCTTCAACCAGAAATGCTCGTCCGAGGTTTTTTGCAATTGGCTTTAGACCAAGCTGTTTTACTTCGGCAGGATCGTTAACAACACGACTCATCTTTCCGATTACAGTATTGAGAAACTGTACATGTGCCGGCAACCGGCCAAGTGAATTTTGGATGGACTGCTGAAGTATTTCAGCAGCGTGATTGTTGTTTTCACCGGTATAAATAATTTTTGCCGGTGCGACATTGTTTTTTATTCCGTCAGCTATCAAACCGGCTACCGACGGGTCACCTTTTTCATAAAATTCTACCGAAGGCAGAGCTGTTGTTATTTCCGTTGCTTCCGCCAGTGTTCTGTTAAGTTGCCTCTGATCGGTAGCATCGGTGGGATTCAGCATCTCAAGACCCTGAACCTTCAGAATATCCATGCCTTCTTGTGTGGCGATATTTACATAGTAGCAGCCGCCGTTTTGTCGAACGGCCTCAACAAGCTCACCGTCAATCTCAGCTATAATCATACGCGAGAAATTCCCGCTTTTATAGGCCTCCGCGACAAACAGACCCGACTGAATTGGGCCGAACCCAAAACCTGCCAGTATATGATCCGTCATAAAATTTTACCTTTATAGCTATCCGAAAATGGTTACTGCAGTCTTTCGTTTAGCAATTTAACCTCTTTTTCACCGTCCCAGTAGTCCACCATTCGTAATGGTGTACTCTTGATATGCGGATACAGAATTGCTTTACCGTCAATTCGGGTCTGTTCAATCATTTTCAACACGTCAATGGCGTTATCAAGAGAACCTGTACAGGCGACATAATTGCCCGGATCCACGTCTCCATTTGAGATAGCGTTCAGAGTGGCTGCCATATCGCTGGGCTCACCACCGCTTGAGCCAACAAGTTTGATTTCATTATAGTGAACCGCTCTGCCGTCAACTTCAAGGACATGCTGACCAACCGGCAAACCACCGAAAAGATTTGCGACTCCACCTTTGGCAAGAAGTTCAAGTGCGTGTTGCTGGACTTCCTGAATTCCTACTGCCAGGATAATGTCATCGGCACCGCTGCCGTCCGAGATTTTTTTCAACGAATCGTCAAGCTCCGGAGCTGGAATGCAATGAAGATGAACTCCGGCCTTTTGGGCTTTATCGCCTATGGCCTGCCTGGTTTTATCCAGCCGTTCCTGCTGGAGGTCTGATACGATTAATACTTTTGGCTTGAATCGCAATGCGAATTCGGCATGAAGGCGTCCCATTGCCCCTGCTCCAATAACAACCGAAACGCCTCCCGGAAGTAATCCCAGTCGAGGTTCTCGTTGAGCGTGAAGCCCTTTTTTGATAATATGAAAGTTGCGCTGCTGAGCTGAATAGATGCAGCTTATCGGCTCGGCCATTGACACCGCGAAATAGGGCATCTTATCATCCGGAAGAGGCAGCAGACACTGGCCTTCTATAACTTCCTCCTGAATTCGGATATACTGAGCCAGATTTCCGCCAAGAGTATAACCGACCGCGCATTTTGACATACCTTCAGCGTTGTTGTTGTAACGGTCGCGATAAAGAATCGGTGCCACGTCGACTGCAGGTTGTATTGCGTAACGCTGTCCGGGGCTGTATTTACTTTTAAGGTTCTCGCCGACCTTCACAACAGTTACTGCACCTTCGTCACCCAGAATCAGTGGCCATTTTCCAATATCCCAGCCATTGACAAAAGTATGTTCCGGCCCCTGTGCAATCAGTTTAATAATACTTGTGCATACACCGGCAGCATCAACACGTGCAAGCAATTGATCCGGACCAATTTCCGGTACAGGTATTTCGGCAATTTCAAGGTTCTCAAATCCTCGTCCTTTAGCAATCAAAGCCTGCATGGTCTTTGGAATGGAGAATTCCTTTAAATCTGTAAATCGTTCAAAATTAGTACTCATATTTTCATATTATTATACTGTACAGCAGCGTTCAGGTGAAACAACTCTCACTGGTTCATTTTATTTTCTGCAATAAATATTCTCTGAATATTTGAGTTTTTATCGTATTCAATAACAAGAATCACTTGAGAAATCTTCAATAAAAAATCAAGAAAAGTGATTGTCCAATATCTGTTGGGTTCGATTAGTATTAGATTGTATTCATCGGTGATACAGAGCAGGTTTCGTTGTTCGCCCAGCTTACCCACAGATAATCAGTACCGTTCTGATTAATGGTCATGTTCGTCCGACGGAATCATCATAGTCCATCTCTGAAAGTATTATGGGTTTTGAGGTTGCAGCCGAAAGGTCAGCAGCAAATGCCACTTTATGAGTAGTAAAAGCTGTATCAAAAAAGGTGTTTTCCTGCTTTGGCGGCAGCTATCACCTGTTCGGCGTGAAGCGGATGCTCGGTGCAGAAATCGATAATATCCAGAGAGAGGTCGTTGAGCATATCATTGTAATCCTTATAAATCTTTAAAGGAATTCCGTATTGCTGCTCAAGTTGATTCTTGTCCAGCTCCCGGCGTGAGCATACAGCTGTAATATTTGCCCCTTCTACGTTCTTGAAAGTATCGATATGTGCTCCGGCTACCCATCCGAGTCCAACAATTCCTACATTTAAATCACTCATAATTATTCCTCCCTTCCAACAATATACAGAAACTAAAGATTGTATTATATAAGGTTAAGTGTATGAAAGTATTAAATAATTTGCAACATATTGATCGTAGATTTGCTATTCGCTTATTCTGATGATATCTATGAATGTAAATCCCCTTTGCAGTTGATTTGAATAGAGAACAGAGCAAAAGAAGATGACTTCATTTTTTGAAGTTGGATATTAAATTGTCACCACAAATATAACCACCAATAGACGAATTGGGGAAATAATCTTTCCCAATAAGAACTTCTAAAAGTATTGCGACCCTGAAAAAGATATGGTCATATTGCCTCTAAAGCATAAAAAACCCCGCTATCCCGAAAAATAGAGGGGTTTTGAAATGCGTGGGCGGTGAGGGATTTGAACCCCCGACCAATCGATTATGAGTAGATTTATTGTTTAATATTTTCAGTTACTTACATCATTTTAGTTGGTTAGAAGTAGTACAGACGAGAAGATTTTATCTCTGTTTGTCACAGTCTCACATTTGAGTGACTGTGTTTGGATGTGTAAGCAAGTCATTAAGAATCTCCATTGGAAATGACATAAATTTAGCACGGAATTCTTAATTTGTGTGTATTGGTTGTCACCCGTCTGAGGCGTGGCGAGAATAAGTGGGTCAAGTGAATTTTCTGGGGATTAGGCATATAATTTACAGATCCGGAACAAAAAGAACTTGGTGTCTCGTACCCCTTTTTGATTCGCCCGGAATAGCTTGATCCGTGCATTGAATGATTCCGCTGATGCATTGGTAGTCCGGTTATCAAAGAAG
>SLQC01000004.1 GCA_007131625.1 Balneolales bacterium
AAAAAATACAGATCTGATGAACGTATTTTCACTTTCCGGGAAAGTGGTTGTCATTACCGGAGGATCAAAAGGAATCGGGAAAAGTATTTCAAAAAATTTTGCCGCACAGGGAGCTCAGGTACATATTCTCGACCTGGATCAGATGAGCTTGGAGCGAACAGTCCAGGAGATTCGCAAAAGCGGCGGAAAAGCAAACAGCGATGTCATCAATGTGGCCTCCCGTCAGGAAGTCTATTCGGTGATGGATGCCATTTATGAGCAGTACAATTGTCTGAATATACTGGTAAACAACGCCGGCATAGCGCATATAGGCAACCTTGAAGAGACCAGTGAAGAGGATTTTGACAAGGTTTTTGCGGTCAATGTAAAAGGTGTGTTTCACTGTTCCTCTGCTGCGGTCGCAAAGATGCGACACAATAATGGAGGTGTGATCCTGAACGTAGCCTCCATTGCAGCCAATCTCGGCATTTCGGACCGTTTTGCCTATTCGGCAAGCAAGGGAGCGATACTGGCCATGACCTATTCCATTGCAAAAGACTTTCTGAAAGACCATATCCGATGCAATGCCATCTCCCCGGCACGGGTTCACACCCCATTTGTGGATGGCTACTTAAGGCAGAACTATCCAGGAAAAGAGAAGGAGATGTTTGCTCAGCTCTCAGCCACACAGCCCATAGGAAGAATGGGCAAGCCCGATGAGGTAGCCCATCTTGCCCTCTATTTATGTTCGGATGAGGCGGCCTTCATTACTGGCGCCAACTACCTGATCGATGGCGGTTTTACAAAATTAAATTCATGAGTTTTGATCTTAAGGACAGCTTGGCAGTGCCTTTTTAAACTGACTTGCCTGTCCGGCTAAGCTCGGTCAGCTCCAGGTAAATGACCTCGGCTTTTTTTTCCAGCTGCTCCTTGTTGCCGTCATTGATGATGATTAGATCGGCAAGCGGCTCCAGCTCTGAAAAATCTTTTTGTTTGGCGATCCGCTCTCGAACCCGCTGTTCATCGGTCTGATCGCGCTGAACAACCCGTTCTATCCGCTCTTCCTCCGGTGCTGTAACCATTATGACCGCTTCCAGATTGTCCGGTCTGCCGTCGTCAAGCAGCAGTGCCGCTTCGCGGACAAACATCGGCAAGCCTTCCGACCGTGCTTCTTCTTCGAGCTTTTCCAGTTCCCGGTAAACTATTGGATGGACCATTCGATTCAGTTCTTCCACCCGTCCCTCTTCAAATGCTTTTTGCGCCAAATAGCTTCGGTTCAGGGTTCCGTCGGCATCATACACTTTTTGACCAAACGCATCTACAATCTGTTCCCGCAGACCGGGATTACGAACCATCAGGGTTTTTGCCAGAGCATCAGCGTAGACAACCCGAGCCCCCATTCTCTCCCACACACTACAAACGGTTGTTTTTCCACTTCCAATACCACCTGTAATTCCGATTCGGATCATGCCTGACTAGTATGTTAGTTAGAGTTTGGATTCACTCATATGATCGTGTCATGATTTTCAGATTCAACGGTTTGGGGATAGTCCGTCGTATAGTGCAGACCACGGCTCTCTTTACGGCTCATTGCAGATCTAATTATCATATAGGCATTGGCGATCAGGTTCCGCAGCTCACAAAGCGGCACACTAACCTTGGTTCTGTGGTAGTAATCCTCGGTCTCTTCATACAGAAAACGGGTGCGGCGAAACGCTCTTTCAAGCCGTAGATCACTTCGAACTATTCCTACATAATTCCACATAACTTGTTGAAGCTCTTGCTTGTTATGTGAAATGAGAATTTCTTCTTCCGAATTCACGGTCCCGCTGTCATCCCATTCCGGCACCTCGGTATTCCAACGCACATCCCGGATATAAGATACTGACTGTTCCGCAGCCCGCTTCGAGAAGACGATCGCTTCAAGTAAACTATTGGATGCCAGTCTATTGGCACCATGCAACCCGGTAAATGCGACTTCCCCGGCACAAAATAGCCCGTGGATAAAAGTGCGCGCCTCCATATCGGTGATCACCCCTCCACATAGATAATGAGCCGCAGGAACTACGGGTATCCAATCTCTCGTAATATCAATTCCATACAACCGGCATGTTTCAGTAATGTGTGGAAAATGATTAATTATTGTGTCATTATCAATATGTGTAACATCGAGATAAACACACTCTTCTCCGGTTTTTTTTAAGTAATTGTCGATTGACCTTGCGACAATATCGCGAGGGGCCAGCTCCGCCCGATCGTCATATCCGGCCATAAATGCAGAGCCGTCACGTCCGCGCAGAATAGCCCCTTTGCCTCTGACAGCTTCCGAAATAAGAAATGAATTGGCTTCAGGAATATGGAGGGTCGTCGGATGAAACTGCATGAACTCCATATTTGCCACTCGTGCCTTGGCACGAAACGCCATAGCGATGCCGTCCCCTGTTGCAATGGAAGGATTCGTGGTGTGGAGATAGACCTGTCCGACCCCGCCGGTGGCGATCAGCGTCGCCCTGGAAAAGATAGCCTCCACACGCCCCGATCGCGTATCGAAGACATAGGCGCCGAAACAATGGGTATCGGTATCGTACCGGGTGACTTTTTTCCCGAGATGATGTTCCGTAATGAGCTCGAGTGCAAAATGGTGTTCGAAAACTCGAATATTGGAATGTTTTTCAGCGGCGGTAAGCAGCGCACTTTCAATCTCTTTTCCGGTACGATCAGCGGCATGCACAATTCGTTGCTTCGAATGCCCCCCTTCCCTTCCAAGGTCGAGTTTTCCATCTTTGCTCGTGAAACGGGCTCCCCAGTCCAGTAACTCGTGTACAACATCTGGGCCACTGCGCACAACCATATCCACCACCTCAGGATGGCACAATCCGGCACCGGCAATCAGCGTGTCTTCGATATGATCCTCAAACCGGTCATTTTCGTCAAGAACACTGGCCAGTCCTCCCTGCGCATAGTTGGTGTTGGACTCGGCCTTATCCTTTTTTGTGATAATGGCGACCGATCCGAAAGCCGCAACACGAAGTGCGTAGGAAAGTCCGGCTCCACCACTGCCAATTACGAGGAAATCAAATTTTTCAGACATTGGACATCAGGTAAGCTTTGATAAAAGCATCCAGGTCACCATCCATTACTCCTTCCACATCCGATGTTTCATGGTTGGTTCGGTGATCCTTGACCATATTATAGGGATGAAAGACGTAGGACCTGATCTGTGATCCCCACTCGTTTTTCATCTTGGTGCTCTCAAGTTTGTTTTTGGCTTGTTCCTTGATACGTTTTTCAAGATCATAGACTTTGGATTTTAGCATAACCATAGCTTTTTCACGGTTTTGAAGCTGTGACCGTTCTTGCTGGCATTCGGCAACAATCCGCTCCTGCCTGCCATCCGACAAATTGCCGGTCCAGACGAGCCGAACTCCGGTCTCCACCTTGTTGACATTCTGACCACCCTTACCGCCGGAGTGAAAACGCTGGAGCTCAATATCGTCCTGATTCAGATCGATTTCAATTTCATCGTCAATCATCGGAGTTACAAAAACAGAACAAAAGGAGGTGTGCCTGCGGGCGTTGCTGTCGAACGGTGAGATTCGCACCAGCCGGTGTACACCGTTTTCGGCCTTCAGGTAGCCATATGCAAAATTGCCTTTCACTTCGATAGTTGCACTTTTGATACCGGCAACATCTCCATGCTGATATTCGAGTACATTGGCATCAAATCCACTTTTTTCGGCCCAACGGACATACATCCGGTAAATCATCTCTGCCCAATCCTGGCTTTCAGTACCTCCTGCTCCCGGATTGATGGTCACGATAGTGTCGCGACGGTCGTCTGGTTCGTCGAGCATATTTTTAAACTCCAGATCTTCGACTTTCTCTTTGAGTCGCGCTACTTCATCATTGAATTCAGCTGCCACATCATCTCCTTCCGACATAATCTCACGGAAGAGGGTGATATTCTGACGATGTTCATCGAGCTCATTCCATTTCTCGATCCAGTTTTTTTCATGGTTCAGATCCTGCATGAGTTTCTGTGCCCGGTCGGCATCATCCCAGAAACCGGGCTGTTGTGCCTGAAATTCAAGTTCTCCTATCCGTTCTTTACGCTTGTCGTAGTCAAAGATACCTCCTCAGCGCATCCACGCGCTGCAGCAGATCATCTACTTGTACCGTTGTATGTTGTAATTCGGCCATTCCTTCTTTGATTTAGTAGCGATGGGTATTCACAAAAAACGGCACTTCGGATGGAGTAACCGTTTGATATATGAAAGATAACATGATTCGTACGGTTATGAAAGTGCTCCGGGTAAATCCGGGCAATCCGATCGTTAAAGTATATCTGAAAAAAAATTTATAAAGGAATATCAACGGGAGAAAATACGGGCCAGCAAGACCCCAACTACGACCCCACCGATGAAGGAATAGATCACCCCTTCTTCTGGGTGGGATCGGACATATTTTCTGGCAGTTCTGTACTCCTGACGCAATTCGTTTTCCAGACGCTTTTTCTCATCATTCAGCCGGTCCATAACCTCTTTATAGGATGAATCGATTTTTTTTGTAATATCATCCATAGTAACTTGTGTATTGGTCTTATCTTCTGTCATAAGTGATTTTTTTTTCAAGTGGAAACGTAGAGCATCCATGAGTCACAATCATGCTCTTGTGCGTTGAAGTCTCAGCATGGGTGTTACATAGCGCTTGTCCGTTTATTATGTGTTGAATACACGAAAGCGTTCATTTTTTTGAAGATATAAAATTTTCGGATCACGTAACAGATACATCGGCAGCCGAAAACCAATAAGTGTATGTTAGAAAAAGAGTTTCAAGCACGATTTAATTTGTTGTATCCTCATCTGGAGGAAGCCGGCCGTCAACTCCGGCTGCTGCAGCGTAAGCGAAATTTTGACGCCAGAACGAAGCGGGACGGCTCCATGGTAACTGATGCCGATGACAAAATGAGCCATTACTGGGTCGAGCTCCTGACTCAGGCGTTTCCGGGTGAAACCGTAATAAGTGAAGAGCAGGAGTCCACACATATATACGATGCCCGTGATTCGACGATCTGGTATGTTGATCCCATCGACGGAACAAGCATGTTTATCCAGGGCAGCCCAAATTATTTTGTACTTATCAGCCTGTGTCTTGCCGGCAAAGCCAGTTTCGGAATTTTATATCAGCCCGAACGAAACTGTGTTTTATACGGCAATCCTTATATCCAGCCGCGGCTTTATACATCCTACCAGAACTATCGGGAAATTTATAAGCCTGCAAGCTGGCACCGTCAACTGCCACTTATTGTGAAAGGTGCCCCACCGACACTCAGAACGCGGCTCGAAGCTGTCACGCATCTGCCGGTCCGGCGAACCACCGGTGCCGCTCACAATATCATCAGCCCGCTGAATGGGCCCATTTCCGGATTTTTAAGTTTTCGCAAAACCGCTTATTGGGATCTTGCCGCACCATCCGCCATAATGGAATCAGCCGGTTTCAAGACAAATATGCTCTACCGTGGCGAACCGGTGCGGTATAACAATGGGCAAGTATATTGCGACAGGTACTACTGTCTTCCTCCCGACACACCGGCCGATGTGATCGATTATGTAACCACTGTTACGACCTGAACCGCACGTCAGTCCGGAATTGCATCTGATGACATTTGGTCTCGATACTGGAGATCATAAAGTCGCCGGTAGATGCCGTCTTTGCGGTCGACCAACTCCTGGTGGGTGCCGGTTTCCCGGATGCGACCTTTGTGCATGACCAGTATCTTATCAGCATGCCGGATTGTCGAAAGTCGATGTGCTATGACCACTGAAGTACGCCCTTGCATCAATGTATCCAGCGCATTGGAAACCAGGGACTCGGTTTCGGAGTCTACATTTGAAGTTGCCTCATCCAGTACAAGAATTGTGGGGTCATAAACCAGTGCACGCACAAAACAGATTAGCTGCCGCTGACCCATCGACAGAGATGAACCGCGCTCAGATAACCGGTGCTGATATTTGCCGGGCAGTTTTCGGATAAACCGGTCGGCCTGAACCATCTCCGCCGCCCGAATCACTTTTTCCCGGGTTATATTTGTGTTGCCGAGGGTGATATTCTCCATCACGGTACCTGCAAACAGCAGATTATCCTGCAAAACGAGTCCAAAATAGGACCGAAGATCCGATTGTTTCATCTCCCGGATATCAACGTTATCGATAGTGACACGCCCTCGTGAAACCTCGTAAAATCGCATAAGCAGATTTATAATAGTCGTTTTCCCCGCACCAGTCGCACCCACAATGGCAACGATTTCTCCCGGGTTAACTTCAAAAGTAGCATCCCGGAGCACATCTCCTTCGTTGTCGCTGTATCGAAACGACACGTTTTCGAACTTGATCCGGCCATCACGCACCTTCGGAGTCCGGGGATGTTCTGGATCGGTGATTTTGTTTTCGGCATCCAGTACACCGAATATGCGTTCGGATGATGCGAGCGCGCTCTGCAGGGTATTGAATTTCTCGGAGAGTTCACGAATAGGTACAAAAAACTGCCGGACATACTGAATAAAAGCAAGCAGCACACCGAACGTAATCTGACCGGCGAGAGCCTGTGCTCCACCATACCAGATAACCAACGCCATCGCCAGTGATGCTAATACTTCTATTGCGGGCCAGAAAATTGCGAAATAGAAAATGGTTTTGATGTGCGCCCGGGTGTGGTCCCGGTTGATTTTCTCAAACTTCCGGAACTCCCGGTCTTCTCGTCCGAACAACTGCACAATACCCATTCCGCTGATATGCTCCTGGATAAA
>SLQC01000115.1 GCA_007131625.1 Balneolales bacterium
CGATACAGAGCCAGAAGACCGGGCAGAACTAAAAGGGTAAATGGGAAGGGGAAAGGTGAGAAAGAAAAACCGAGCAACAGTCCCGCTGCTATACTCACAAACCATTTGTTATTCCTGAGATCCGAATATGATACCATTTACTCTTTATAGTTTTTTCCGGCAATAATAACGACAAATTCGCCTTTGATATTCTGATGATCCTCTACCTTTTTAGTGACATCAGCCAGACTGCCTCGGATGACTTCCTCGAACTGTTTCGTCAGCTCCCGGCAAACGGCGATCATCCGGTCGTCACCTGACCGCTCACGCAACTCCCCGATCAGTCTGCCGATCCGGTGAACACTTTCATACAGAATGACGGTACACTCCTGCTCGACCACGGCATCAAGCCGGGCTGAACGTCCCTTTTTAGACGGAAGAAATCCTTCAAAAAGAAACCGGTCGCTTGGCAGTCCGCTCACAGCCAAAGCCGTAATAGCTGCGGATGCCCCCGGAATAGCGCAGACCGTGTGCCCCCGTTTATGCGCCTCTCTTGCCGCCAGAAATCCGGGATCCGAAATACCAGGTGTACCGGCATCACTAATCAGGGCGATGTCCCGGCCACCGTCCAGTTGTTCCATTAGCAGCTCCACTTTTCGGTGTTCGTTGTGCTGATGATAAGAGAGCGTTGGGGTCGTGATATCGTAATGATGTAAAAGACGGGACGACGTGCGGGTGTCTTCACAGGCGATAACAGCTACCGACTTCAGCACCTCGACCGCGCGGAAGGAAAAATCGGACAAATTTCCGATCGGAGTGGCTACAAGATAGAAAGTTCCCAAAATATGTAGTGGATAGGGTTTTGATCAGCTGCAAAGCGGAAAATCTATAAATACGCCAGTACATACGATAATCGGCATTGATAATCGGCATTAAGGTATCATTAAACTGAAATAAAAAAAAATTGCGTTATATTAGGCGAGTTGACCAGAAACAACAAATTATTAGATATTACAGGAATATATGAGTGAAATAACGTTTAAAGGGCTGAATCATATAACCCTTCGTGTTAATAACATCGAGAAAGCAGAACAGTTTTATGGGGAGATTCTTGGATTCAAGGTGGAGAAGAAAATGGGTCGCAACATGACCGTCTACCGGATAGGCAATGATACGCTTGTGATTGTGGAAGCGGAAACCGAATACCAGCCGGGGTCCAAGGACTACCGGGTAGATCATTTCGGCTTTTTTGTGGATACCCCGGAACAGGTGGACCAGTTGGCCGAAATTTTCAGAGAACATGAGGTGACTATTCTGAGTGGACCATCAAACCGAAAAACCGGACGTTTTGTCTTTATCTCTGATCCTGATGGTAATATGATCGAAATCTGTAATGAAAAAAAGTCCTGATAACTCTTAAGGTCTGAATACCACCATTTTAATTGGTGTGAATTTTTCGTAAATTACAAAATTGAAAAGATTAAAGAAATACAGGTACATTAATGAATTTAACAGGATTTTCCGAGCTGACAAATCGCGAGCAGGAGGTCCTCAGGCATATTATTCAGAACTTCATTGTGACGGCGAGTCCCGTCGCATCGAAGACACTGGTGGAACGTTACCGTCTCAATATCAGTTCGGCCACCGTTAGAAATGTAATGAACAGCTTGGAGAGCAAGGGGTTGCTGGACCATCCCCACACATCCTCTGGCAGAATTCCGACTGAACAGGGTTACCGGATTTATGTCAATTCCCTGATGCATGTTTCGGAGCTCAGCCGGGAAGAAAAACAGATTCTGGATACGATTCAGTCCTTTTTGACCAACGATATGGATGATGCGGTTCAATCGGCAGCTCGTATCCTGGCTCGGCTCGCTAACCTGCTGGCTGTGGTGATTGCCCCGAAACTGAGACACGGTGTCTTCCGTAAAATCGAACTGGTTTCCATCAGTTCCAACCGGATACTTGTGGTGCTTTCCATCGAAAGTGGAATAATTAAGACCCTTTCTGTTGAAGTGCACACCGAAATCCGGCAGAATGAACTGGAAAGGGTTGCACGGTTCCTGAACGAACGATTGCATGGTTACAAACTCAGTGAAATCACCAGGAAAATCGACGATATGCTGGCCGATTTCGAGGAAGACGACTATTCCGGTCTCATCCGCGTTTTTATCGACAGCGCCGATACAATCTTCGACGATCATCATTTGCGCAAGTTTCACTTCGGTGGCGTTGAATATATGGCATTGCAACCGGAATTTACCGATCTGGGCAATTACAAGGGCATTGTTGAGTTACTTGAGAACGAGGACATGATCATTCACCTGTTTGATGAAAAAGAGCAGAATGCAGGCAGTAAAGATGTTCAGATCAAAATCGGAAAGGAGAACAAAATACAGCAGATTGAACAGTGCAGCGTAGTGTCTGCCAATTATCACTATGGCGGAATACAGGGCACTATCGGACTTGTGGGTCCAACCCGTATGAATTACAGCCGGATGGTGGCATTGGTCGAACAGCTCGCCAATCGGTTCAATCTTTATAACCCGGGGGCGTAACAATCCGGGAAACAACAGGGTAAGAGGTTGTAATGCTCCATGCACACCGAAATTGGAACTGTCCGGTTTGGTTTATCGGTTAATTCGGCATAAGCGGATTATGGATCTGTGACCAATTGAAGATTATACATTAAATTTGTTTAGTTATATGAGTGAGAAGAACAAGAATAAGCAACACACGGATACAAAATCCGGCGAAGTAAATGCTCAGAGTGATGCAGGTTTCGAATCTGAAGAGACTCGTGCCGGGACAGACTCCCCGGTTGACGAATCTTTGGATACAAACTCCGGTGAATCAGAAAAACCATTCCTGGATGCAACAGGTGAAGAAGATCAGGAACAAAATGATCAAGATTACGAGGAAACAATTACCCGTCTGCATGAAGAACTGGAGGTAGCACACGACAAAATGCTCAGGAAGGCGGCTGAATTTGACAATCTCAAAAAGAGAACCCAGCGAGAGCGTGTCCTTCTATATGAGAATGCCAAAGTGGATGCCGTTTCAAAATTCCTCCCCATTCGTGAGGATCTGAAACGAAGTGTAGAGATATCCAGAAAACACAAGGTCGACGCCGGTTTTCTGGAAGGGCTGGAATTGGTACTTAGCAACTTCGACCGTGTGCTTGAACAGTACGGAGTTGAACCCATCGAGGAAACAGATGTTCCCTTTGATGTAGATAAACATGACGCTATGCTCAGCCAACCCTCCGCCGACGAATCCAAAGAAAGCAATACGGTGATAGAAGTAATGGAACCGGGTTATAAAATTGGTGACCGGGTCATCAGACATGCTAAAGTAATTGTAAGTCAATAGATCGAATAATGGCAAAAAGAGATTATTACGAAGTTTTAGGAGTCAGTAGAAACGTAGAAAACGGTGATTTGAAGCGGGCATATCGCAAGCTTGCAATGAAGTATCATCCCGACCGCAACCCCGGTAACACGCAGGCGGAAAAAAAATTCAAGGAGGCAGCCGAGGCGTTTGACGTACTCAAGGATCCCGACAAAAGGGCACGCTACGATCAGTTTGGTCACGACGGATTGAAGGGTGCAGGTGGATTTGGTGCCGACTACCAGGATTTCGGTTTTGAAGATATCTTCAGCCGGTTCAGTGATATATTCGGGGGAGATTCCTTCGGCGGTATGGGCGGTGCCCATGGTCGGACCCGGAGACGCTCCGGAACTGGTCAGCCCGGTGACGATATGAAAATCCAGCTTAAACTGACGCTTGAAGAGATTGCTTTCGGCACAGATCGGGAAGTCAAAGTCAAAAAGTATATGACCTGCAAAGAGTGTAAAGGAACCGGTGCGAAGTCATCGGAGGACTTTATGACCTGCAATACTTGCAGTGGAATGGGTGAAGTCAGACAGGTTACCCGAACCATGTTTGGTCAGTTTGTCAATGTGCAGCCTTGTCCGACTTGTTATGGTGAGGGCCGTACCATTCGCAACAAGTGCGGTTCCTGTCACGGTGAAGGCCGGATCAAAGGGGAAGAGAAGATCCATATCCAGATTCCCAGTGGTGTCACGAATGGAAATTACATCAGTTTAAACGGCCAGGGCCATAGCGGTATTCGGGGCGGGGAAGACGGTACCCTCGTTGTGCTGATTGAAGAGAAGAAGCACGAACATTTCAAACGAGATGGGGACGACATTTTTTACGACTTGAATATCAGTGTCACGGATGCTATTCTCGGTGTTACTACTGAAGTTCCCACGCTGAAAGGTAGAGCCCGGATTAAAATCGAGCCGGGTACCCAACCGGGCAAGTTGCTCCGCATGCGTGAAAAGGGGATCAAAGGCCTGAAAACCAATAAAATCGGCGATCAGTATGTCCGGATGAATGTCTACATACCAACATCGTTGACTGATGAGGAGAAGCAGCACGTTAAAGCGTTAAAAGATTCCAAAAACTTTGATCCGAATTCTAACAAGGACGCACACGAAAACATTTTTGAACGCGTCAAGGCCGTTTTTTCCTAAGCTGCACCCGTCTATTTGAGCAATTCGCTTTTGCGTAGTGAGGCATCCCGCTGGTCACGCCGGTAATTATCCAATTTTGCAGCAAGTTTTGTGTCTCCGAGCGATAGTATCTGCAATGCCAGTAATCCGGCGTTCATCGAGTTGTCAATTGCAACAGTGGCAACCGGAACTCCTCGAGGCATTTGTACAATGGAGAGCAGACTGTCCATCCCTTTTAGATGGAGGGTTCCGACCGGGACTCCGATAACAGGCAGGGTTGTGTGTGCTGCAACCATTCCAGGAAGATGTGCCGCACCGCCTGCACCGGCTATAATGACACCAATTCCTTCCGAGCGGGCTGCTTTTGCGAATTCAGCCATATATTCAGGGGTTCTGTGTGCAGAAACGACCGCTTTTTCAAATGGAATAGAAAACTGTTCACAGATATCCGCTGCAGCCTTCATGACAGGCCAGTCCGAGTCACTTCCCATGACGATGGAGACTTTGAGTTTTGAAGCGGATTCGGTTTGACTTTTTTTGCTATTGTTCATGTGTCGGTTCCGTTGTTTTGATTCAAATGGAGATGCCTCCGGCCAACTGCTCAGCCTTTTGGCGGACTTCGAAAATGGTATCACCGAGCAGTGTTAAATGTCCCATTTTTCGTCCGATACGGCTAGTTTCCTTGCCATAGATGTGTAAAAAAGCATGCTTTTCAGACCAAAGTTGTTCGGTTCCCTCAACGCAAGCCGGACGATCGTGCGTGCCCAGCAGGTTTTCCATGACAGCGACCGGCCTGCACATGGCAGTAGAGCCCGGAGGCAGACCGAGCACCGCCCGGATGTGATTTTCAAACTGGGAAGCGACACATCCTTCGATGGTGTAATGTCCGGAGTTATGCGGGCGTGGTGCAGATTCGTTCAGCAGAAGGTGTCCGTCAGAGGTCATAAAAAATTCAAAAGCAAAAATCCCGGTTCCGTCGACCGCTTCGATAGCCGCAACTGCCAGTTCACAGGCTCGGTCTCTGATGTCGGTGTCAATCGGAGCGGGAGCAATCACGGTTTTACAGATGTGATCAACCTGAATGGTCTCGCAGCAGGGATATACAGCCGTGCCACGGTGATTGCGAACTACCTGCACCGCCAATTCTTTCTCAAAAGGGATAAACGCTTCGGCAATCAGTTCATGCCCCCGATATCCTCCCAGCGCTTCAAAAGCTGGGTGATGATTTTTCGGCCCATCCACTTTGCGGTTCCCGTATCCATCGTACCCACCTTTGGAGGATTTCAGCACAAACGGGTAACCCTGCTCCCGGGCAAAAAAGTCCAGATCAGCCGGATCGACAATTTTTTGATAGGTGGTCACCGGGATACCCGCTTTCCGGAAAGTTTCCTTTTCCAGCCATTTGGATTCCAGCATCCGGAAAGAGGATGGCGACGGGTAGATGGGCGTGCCGGACGCCACTTCAACACGGGCTAGCAATTCCCCGTCGAGAAACTCGTTTTCAAGCGTCACAACATCACACTTCTTAGCAAAGCGGACCAGGGCTTCCTCATCATTAAAGCTACCGGAAAATTGATACGGAGTCATCTGTTCCAGCGGTTGCCGGCCATCATTGGCACCGGAATAGGCGGCAACCCGAATTCCAAGGCGGAAAGCGGCAACAGCTGACATGCGTGCCAGTTGTCCGGCTCCGAGAAATCCAATAGTAGTTTCGGGAGACAGGGGTATTGATTCATTCATGATCAGTACAGAATAAAGCGGATAAAATGCCTATTTTATAATGTAAAATAACTTAAGGCCGTAAGCGTCTTCAAAATACATCAAAACATGTTAATAATTTGGAAAGATTCTCCGGCAAATGATTTAGGACAGGTTCTGTTATCGTCATGGATATCGAAAAAAAATTGGCTCATTTGAAATCCCGGTATGAGGAGTTGGGTGTTGCACTCAGCGATCCGGCAATCTATGATCAGCCTGTAAAGCTGACTGAGGTAACCAAGGAGCACAGCAGCCTCAAATCACTGGTGGAAGACTATGAACGATGGCAGGAATTGAGGCAGCAAATAGCCGGAAACGAGGAGATAATCGCACAGAACGAGGATCCCGAACTAACGGAGATGGCGCGGTCAGAAATACAGGAATTGTCGGCTCAATGTGAAGAGCTGGAAGAGAAAATCCGGCTGGAGCTTATTCCGAAAGATCCTGAAGACTCTAGGAATGCTATCGTTGAGA
>SLQC01000261.1 GCA_007131625.1 Balneolales bacterium
AATTATAGTTTTCCAATGATGAATGAGCACCGGACCTATTGTCAGGAAAAGCATTATTTGACTGCTTTGAAGTAGTGGGTTTTGTTGCCGTTCTTATTCACACATACTTCTTTTATGCCGACAGACTCCCGTCAAAATGCAGCAATGCAGCAGGTAATGCAGCTTGTTGGCGTCTTTCTTATAGCGAAGTGAAACACCCATGCCCTTATTTCAACACAAGATTATGTTGAACATCATGGATGTTTCCTTACGCAATTAACATACGGGTGCAGGATTACAACTCGATACAGTTGACAGGTCAAAGGTCAAACCGGATACCCATCTTGATTCCTCGCCCCCTTCTGTAATCGATCGTTGTGGGATATAAATCCCTCGTATGCAGATACATGACCTGGTCGTTGTCTGGCAGAAGATTAAATGCATCCGCCCAAAATCTGAAATTTTCCGAGATGCGAAATCTTACGGTTACAGAGAGATCACTCCAACCGTACTGGTATTGATCAAGGTATACCTGCTCGGTACGGGAGACAGACGGGGCCAGAGTGGTACCATTACCAAGACTGCTGATCATATCAGCTGTCCAGTGGTATGATACCCTTGTAAACAAACGACCTATGGAGTAATCAAGAGCCGTATTAACCACATGCGGACTCTGATACGGCAGTGCTACATCATCTTCTCTGTCTGATTCATAAACGGAATTGGACCACGAATAGTTGGCATACGCACCGAGGTTACTCAATACACCGGGCAAAAAAGCAAGATTTTGTTGCCACGACAGTTCCACTCCGTACATTGAAGCGGTTTCATCACCATTCCGGAAAACAGTCTCATGAATCGGAATGGATTCCTGGTTACCATCGAACATGGGATCAAGGCCAACAAAATCTCCTTCCCTGATATCAACCCTTTGCTGACGCAAGTAGAAGAAATTACTCATGTCTTTATAATAGAGCCCCAAAGAAATCGCTCCCATATCCAAAAAATTATAATCCAGGTACAGATCAAAATTGTTTGATATCATAGGATCAAGTGCCGGATTACCCCGGAATAATGTAGAATCCTGACGATTGACAATCCCGAAAGGAGTAAGCATCAAATAATCAGGCCTATTCATGGATTTGGAATACGCCATCAGGATTCTGGTATTTTGCTGGGGTGTGAATATAACCTGGGCATTAGGAAACAGATCACTGCGGCTGTGAGAACGGACAGTATCAGAGGTTGCATAATATCGACCGAACCGGTCAAACTCGATCATGCGTCCAAAGTTTTCCGAATCTGTGTATTCCAGCCTGGCTCCCCCCAGCAACGTAACATTACCCAACTCAACAGTCGCCATACCATATCCGGCATAGATATCTTCTGTTACTTTATAATTTCTGTATTCCGAAACCTCACGAAAGCGATCCCAATTCCTGGCCATAATGTGAGAATTCACATTATAAAACCTGGTAACTTCCTCCCCCTCGGCCAACCAGGGGATGTCATACCGATCAAAAACATCTGTACCTTCCCAGTTTTTTTCGAATTCATTGAGTCGTAAAAACCCACGGTACGTAATATGGAAATCATAAACGGCACCAAGATCATTTACATCTTTGACCATCAAGTTTGCACTGGACCCAACTTTAAATGATAACGGTCCGAGAGGAATTTCTGCATCGACCCTTCCCGAAAAAATATTATCAACATTCAATTCAGCTAAACTTTCAACTGTTTGCATAGTCATGAGCCGACTGACAGGAAGGTCCGAATTAATGAGACTGATATCCGGTCGGTTACGATCCGCCATGTTGATAGAATAATCTATTGCCCCTGACTGGAACGGCATTAACAAATTCATAGCATCCACGTTACTTCGCGCCCATCCCAAATGATATTCCAAATTAAATGCATTCATCAGGTGCCTTCCACCAGCCTGGAACGAGTATTGCGTAGTAGCAATCTCTTGCCGTCCAAAATCATAATTGAAACGTCCCCCTACAACTTCAATGGATGGGTCAACCCAGTTATTATTGGCAATCCAGCTGCTTCTGTGAAGATTGATCTCCCGGTCATCATGATTAATCATGCCCCGAACATGAAAGACCGACTCATCAGTAGGTTGCCAGGTCAATTGAAGCAGACTTCCAACCATAGTACGTGAATCATTGTGAAGGCTGGGAGAAAAACGCTCAATCACATCGGTAGAAACATCATCGAAATCGGCCACATCATAGGTGATGCCAAGTCTTTCCCAGCTGCGGTTCACCTGTTGATAATTCAGATTCAAAGAAATTGCCAGATCATCGGTCATGGTCTCCGAATAGCGTACCGAAGCCCGGCTATCGGGCCCTGTCATACCGAGATATTGCGTATTAGCCCCTCCTCCCAGACGAACATCAACGTGCCTCTCTCCACCCAGAGGGTGGTATGTAACGAGGTTAACCACTCCACCCACTGCATCCGCATGCATGTCCGGCGTGAGCACTTTGATAACTTCCACATCCTGGAAAAGATCCGTCGCGAAGATGCCCAGATCAACACTGCGGTCACTAATCCCTGTGGTTGCTACTTGCTGCCCGTCAACCGTTACGTTGAACCTGCCCAGTCCGGATCCCCTGAGACTGATTTCTCCTTGCCCACCAGCCTGCACACCGGCAATACGAACGATCGCATCCTGAACCGAATAATCTGCAAAACGATCCATTTGATCGGAGGTATTGATGGAAAGCGGACTACTGGCACGTAATTGCTTGTTGAGAGCTCTGGCCCGGTTACGCTGGGCAGATGTTACAAACATCCGATCTCCCTCGATAAAATCTTCCTGAAGCTCCACCGGTTGATTGACACGTTCACCGGGTTCAACCGAAATCGTAATCTGATCAGAACTGTATCCCAAATAGTGTACCGAGATCGTTTGATTTCCTCCGGGAACACTTCTCAAAATATATTGCCCGTCTCTGTCGGTAGTAACCTTTTGGCCGGTAGCTTCAACGGCCACTTTGGCGAACGGCAACGGTACGCCGGTCTGCGCATCAGTCACCTTGCCGCTGACTGTTCCGGTTTGTGCAACGGCATTTACTGGTACAAAAGCCATTAGTGAAACCAACAGAATAACGGCCGAGCCGATTCGAACAAACTTTTCTGCACAATCCGGTACACCGATGACTTTTCTATTTCGGAATCCGATTACAAAACCCATAGTATATAGCTTCATTGATTTTTGATTTTTGAGTTTATTGAATTTTTAGATCGGGATTACCTGACCCGGGCCATGCTATATTCAAAGAAAACTGATGAAAACCGGTCTATATCTTTATCTTTCTTCCTATTCCTGTCCAATAACCATATCATTTATTTCTATAAAAACAGAGCGTAAATAAGTAATACGTGACAACGGTAAAAAGACTTCCACGCCAACCGGTGCAGCATGTACTGCAACGAATCAGGCCTGAAAATCAAAACGTATAACGGATACCTGTTCGGAAGGCACGCCCTCCTCTGAAATCAATATCAGTGGTATATAAATCCCGTGTATGTTGATATCGAACCCGCTCACGATCAGGTATCAGGTTGAAAACGTCCACCCAAAATCTGAAATGTTCTGAAATACGGAATCTGAACGTTACCGACAAATCACTCCAACCGTCCTGGTAATAATCCATATAGACTTCCTCGGAAGTGGAAATAGCAGGTGCAATGGCACTTTGCCCCAATTGGACAAGGTGCTCATCTGTCCAATGATACGAAACCCGTGCATATACACGGCCTTGCGTATAATCAACAGAAGCATTTACCACGTTCGGACTTTGATATGGCAGTGCTACATCCTCCTCTCTATCGGTCTCAAAGATCGAGTGAGACCAGGTGTAGTTGGCAAATGTTCCAAAATTGCCCCAGAAACCCGGCAAAAAGGCCAGATTCTGCTGCCAGGAAAGTTCCACTCCATATATTGTGGCGGCTTGGTCGCTGTTTCGGAATTCAAACTCCTGAACGGGAACAACCGATACTTCCTCATCCTCAAAAAGTGGATCAAAACCGGCAATATCACCTTCTCTAACATCGATAGTTCGTTGTCTCAGATGGACAAAATTATCCATTTCCTTGTAGAAGGCCCCAATCGAGAAAACCGCATGGCTTCTGATATATTGATCTATATAAAAATCGAAATTATCCGAAATCACTGGCTCCAGAAACGGGTTTCCCCGAAACAGTGTGGAGTCCCTCATGTTGGCAAGTTCAAAAGGGCTGAGCCTGTTAAAATCATGGCGCCTTATGGACTTTGAATAGGCTGCACTGATCTTTGTCTGAGCTGCCGGAGAGACCGTCAACTGGGCATTCGGAAACAAATGCGTATAGTTATCGTCTGTACTTCCATCAGTGGATGAGACAAATCCACCATTCGCATCCATCACAACTTTTCTGCCTTCATATTGTGCATTTGTGTGTTCCATGCGGGCCCCTCCCAGCAAGGAAAACATTCCGAAATCAAGAGTGGCCATACCATATCCGGCCAGGATATTTTCAGATGCTTCGTAATTCCAGATATCCGATGTCTCGCGAAATAAATCTTCGTTCATAGTAAACAGAGGGCGCTGAGACTGGAAAAAGTTCAGGGCGTTATCCGAATCCACCAGCCATGGCATCCTGTAATTTTCGTCATCCAGAACGTTATAATCTCTTTGTCGCAGCTTGCTGAACCTCAACATTCTGTAATTTCTTACATAAGAAAGGACCATTTCTTCGTATTCTCCCACTTTATTTGTCAATCGCGCGCTGGAGCCAACTTTGAATGTTAGCGGACCTACAGGAACTTCTGCATCAATTCTGCCGGTAAATGTATTATCAATATGTTTGTCTTTCGCCTGTTCAAAATCGGTCATCTGAATCCAGCGCCGGTCAATGGAGTCGTCATCCAACATAAAGCGAACACTGGTCAAATGCATACTCGGCCGTAACCGGTCATCCATGTTTATGATGTAATTGAGCTCTTCCAGCAAAAAAGGGAACTCATAATCTCGCCGGTCAACACGACTTTGCTCCCATCCGACATTGTACTCCAGGTTAACAGAATTAAAATGATGGCGGCCACCGGCGCGGACCAAGTATTGCTGGAGATTACGAGAATCCAGGTTGGCAAAATGCCTGTATGTGCCTATATCCCCGGTAGAATCCGGACGGACCCAGTCTCCACCTGCCGAATAGGTATCGATATTGGTGCGGATGTCTCGGTTATTGTAATTAACCCAGCCACGGATGTAATAATTATCCCGAACGGTTGGCTGCCATGACAGCTGAAGATCACCCGAAATCATGTTTCTTGTATCATTTGATACACTGGGTGATATACTTTCGATCACATCGGTGAGCCCGTCTCCGAAATCGGCAACTTCAAAACCAAATCCGACACTTTCCACACTGCGCTGCAACGTCTGCTGGTGGAAACTTGCCGCAATGGCCAACTCATCGGTCAGCGATTCCGAATAACGTATCGTGGCCCGACTTCCAGCGCCGGTAAAACCAAAGTACTGTGTATTGGCACCTCCCCCGGCACGGATATCAATCTGTCGCTCTCCTCCTACAGGGCGGTAAGTGGTCAAGTTGATCACTCCGCCCGGAGCATCAGCGTCCATGTCCGGTGTGAGTACCCGGACAAGTTCCATCTCCTGAAAAAGGTCGCTCGGGATCATGTCAAGATCAACACTACGAGATCCCAGTCCCGTGGAGGCCATTCGCTGCCCGTCAACCGTTACATTGTACATGTCAAGACCGGTTCCCCGGATACTGATTTCTCCCCGACCTCCGACTTGCACGCCGGGCAACCGCGACGAGGATCCCCAGATCGTATAATCGGCAAATTGATCCATCTGTTCGGAGGTAATGACGGAGAGCCCCTTCGCAGACTGGAATTCCCTGTTCAATGCACGAGTCCGGGCCTGCTGGGCTTTTTTGACATACACGAGATCACCTTCAACAAAATCCCCTTGAAGCTCAATCGTTTGATCGACCCGTTCACCGGAATTCACAGAAACCGTCAACTCAACAGGGCTGTAACCCAAATAGCTTACCGAGATTGTATTGGTACCACCCGGTACACGGCGCAAGGTAAAACGACCGTCTTTGTCTGTAATTACCGATCGACCGGTTGCTCCCAATGCAACTTTGGCTTCTGAAAGCGGTTCGCCATTCTGCGCATCGGTCACCTTTCCACCAATAGTTCCTGTTTGCGCAACGACTTCCCGAGGTATTGCAGCCATCATCACAATTAACAGAACAACGGCAAAGCCGATTCGAACGAAATTTTCTGTACCATTCGGTAAACCGGTGATTTCTCTGTTTCGGAATCCGATACCAAAACCCATCGTATATAGCTTCATTGATTTTTGATTTTTTGAGTTTATTGAATTTTTTGATCGGGATTGCCTGACCCGGGCCATGCTTTTTCTATAATCAAGCGTTGCAAAACCGGTCCTTGTCTTTCATCCAATTCATGTCCAATAACCGTATCATACACCTCTGTTTGTAACTAAAATATATATCTCAAACACATCTGCAAAGCGAATATATAAAACTTACCGTGGAATATAAAACTAAAAAATTTGAATTCGCAAGAGTTTTAAAAAAGCACCACATAACAGCCAGATTAATTTAATTAACGACACACAACGACATACGTACCAGCCAAATTGACAACTTAAGCTTTTTCCAACAATCCAACAACCATGGGATCA
>SLQC01000216.1 GCA_007131625.1 Balneolales bacterium
ATATTTTTCCATGCAATAATTATTAATGTTTTCATATGTTTATAATCTGTTTAAAATTTTTAATTTCACGGTCACATGCATTGTCCATGACGGTCATAATCAGGCTTTTATGTGACGGAAAGCCGTTATGGCTATTTCATATCAGGACCTGGCGGCTTCCAGTATGTTAAGCCTGAATATTTTTATCAGGGGAAACAGGAATACCACCATCGCGATAATAAACACGAACAGCCCCTGCATGTAAAACTGATCGGCGGCAAACGACATCGGAAGTATTGCATCAAAACCCATGTCGAGCACGGCCTGGGCGGCATCACCGCTGAGCCGGATCGGATTAATAAGCCATAAAATCAACCAGGCAGCAGCCATCCCGACCAGCACGCCGATGATACTGATAAACAGGGTCTCCAGGAACACAACGGCTGCCAGACGTCCCCGCTTCATTCCGACCGACAGCAGAACTCCAAACTCACGGAGCCGTTCCATAGTCATCGTTAGTATGGTCCCAAAAAAACCGAAGCCGATCACCACATACAAAATGGCCGTGATGAATCGTGGACCGGCAAGGTCAAGTTCCATCAGTTCCAGAAGTTCCGGCATCAGTTCGGGCCAGGTATAAACAGCCAGTTCTCCATCTTCAAATTTCTGTCGCAGTGAGGAGGCCACCGGTTCGGTCTGACGTTCCCGCTCCGGTGAGATCAGCAGAGCCGTAAGGTGATCGTCGGCAGATAAAAGCCATTGTGCGGTTTCCAGCGGCAGGTAGACGGCCTGGTTGTTCATTTCACGGATGGGGTGTTCGATCAGTCCGGTGATCTCGAACAATCCGCTGGCCGACATTCCGAACCTCCCCTGTCCGATTAAAATGAGGGTGTCCCCAACACCGAGTTGCAGACGATCCGACATTCCCTGGCTGAGCATGACGGAATGTTCATCCGGTTCAAAAAAACGACCTTCGGTTTTGTAACTACGGATCCCGTTAAAACGGTGTTCTTTATCCGGATCAATTCCCAGAACGATCGCACCCCGGGTATATCCGCCGTTGGCGGCCAGCATGAATGTTTCGATCCTCGGTACGATATGCGAAATTCTGTTGTCGGCAGCAAGTACCTGCTCCCGGACTTCCCCATCGTAATAGAAAGCGTTGTCAAGTGATGATTCCTCATCGTACCGGAAGTCCTGCAGTTGAAGATAGCCGATACTGAAGCTGACCATCCGGTCGATCATCACTTCATAGCTTCCCCGGTTTATAGACTGCATAAAAATGGCGATAATCACAGCAAAAACAATGGCGGAGATGGTGATCGCTGTTCTACGACGTTTCCGCCAGATGTTCCGCCAGGCAAGTTTAAGATAAATCAGCATGACTTTTAAAGTTTCAGGTTACTGATTACAGGATTCAAGGTTCAGGGCTCAGGGTTGAGAGTGAACGGTTTTAATATTTGCTGCGGAATTCTAAAACCATAGAAATATTGTAATTCTCACCCAATATACCGTTATTCTGTCGCATGCAGCTCTGTCATCGTAACCGCTGCATATTCTGCTGGGTGAAGAACCCGGTATTGATATCGATGTCGAATTCCATCTCCTGGTAGGTCAGGATCGTGCGTTCGTTGTCTTTATCAGCAGGCGTTACGGTAATTCGTGCCGGAAGCTCCCGGCCGTCGAACCGGGTGATCTGATCCAGTTCCATAGTGTTGACCCGTTCATCCTGCTGGTCGTAATTCTCCACCCGAAGCTGGATGTAGTCAGCTGTGCAGATCCACATCATCACTTTCCCCCACACGATCGGGGTTCCCGGCCTGGGTCTCATTTCGATGACATAAGCTTCGCGACCTTCATACTCTTCGGTTCGGAGCAGTTCGTGTTCGTAATCCTCCACCAGATCGGTGTCACGAACCAGGTCATCGTTGGTAAAATCCGATCCCATCCATGACTGTGCCATCATGGATGAAGGGAGCCGGATGGTGCGATCGATTCTCGGGTCGTAATTCCAGATGTCGTTTCCCCGCATCAGATAGGCGGTCCCTTCATCGCGGGAAGGGGCCGTAATCAGGATCATCGAGTGATCCCTGCCCAACATCCACGAACGCATCGATACTTCCCGTTCATAGCGCGGACGCTCGATTTTCATGGTCATCTCTGCATAGCTTGAGTTGCCTCGCATCGCCTCTTCCATCCTGTCAATGATCTCTGCCGGATCCTGGGAGGATACTCCGGATGTCAATGTAATTACGAAAAGACAGGAAAACAGCGTTTTACCGGAAAAATAATTTTTGTAAAACATAGTGTCTTCCCTGGTTTGTCAATGTTATTGTTTCTGTTTCTTTTGGTATTCCTGCTTCCAATTCTGGTAATATTCCGGTTTCATGAGAATCCGGAATGTATGGCGTATCACTTCCTCTTTCCGCTTTTCCAAAAAATCATCGTACTGTTCATCTGTCATCTGGTATGCCGTCTGAACCACGGTTCTGCCGGTAAATGGGTACATGCACATTCCCAGCATGCTTACAGCCAGGCTTTGCGCATC
Source organism: Balneolales bacterium (assembly GCA_007131625.1). GTDB lineage: Bacteria > Bacteroidota > Rhodothermia > Balneolales > Natronogracilivirgulaceae > SLQC01. The sequence goes on from SLQC01000216.1 coordinate 2,528, forward strand.
GATATCGTCATTATATTTCCCTTCCTTGATCCCCTCATCTATCTGATCCATAAAGGTGGTGGCGCTCAATTCAGGGTGGTCTGGCTCATCAGCCTTACTGACCGGGATCGCTTTTTGCGCCAGTTCCAGAATCCTTCCGGGGTTTTTTGCAAATTCATGGATCATAAAGAGCGGAAATTTCGGATTTCGCATCATCGTATCGTGATAACGCCGGGAAAACGTAATAACCTGATCTTCCACATGAAGCGCAGGATTCCGCAGAATTTTTGCAAGTGGAGCCATAAGCGTCATGTAATCTTCCTCAAAGATCACATCAAACAGTTGCTGTTTGCTACGAAAATAGTAGTGCAGCATCATTTTGTTTATACCGGCCTCATCGGCGATCGTCTGCATCCTGGAACCTGCAAACCCTTCACTATGAAAGACTTTCCTTGCTGCGTCCTTTACTTTTTTCTCGTTATTATGTTCCTGAGGGCTCATATTGCTTTTTTTAATTCTGCGCAGTGTGTTATACGCATGGTTCAACTATGTGAATTAACTTTAAGGGTTAAACCATATGGTTAATCCAAGAATATGCATTGACATCTCTATTGTCAAGTTCATGTATGCCGTTTTTTAAAAAATGCCTGTATAATCCCAATAGAGAGAATTTTGTAGGCATTTTCAAGAGTATGGTGCTATCGGTTGAATCCTGACGCTACACCCGGGTTGACACCTTTTACGAACTGATCTCCCTTAGGGAAGCTTACACCCTCATTATTTACATTAGCTGTTGCAACCGGATAATTTCCATGATCCCTGGACGGGAAACACGCCATTCGCTGCCTGAATGACGGTCTGTACTGGTTGGGAACGCCATGTGCTACTACCGGGGGGCTAAATAGAATGTTTTATTCACTATTTTCCATTGCCCTTCAATTTTGAGCATGGACATATAGTCGGTGTAAACTCCGTTCGGATAATCAAGTGTTATCGTTGCAATAGCGGCATTTCCGGAAATATCAATTTCATCAATGCTTCTTGTTCGCTGATCTTCGCTATCCGGGGGAGAGCCGTCAAACCGGGCAATATACTCTTCAAGAGTGAATTGTGAGAATTCATTATCACGTACAAAATAGAGATGGGCAACCGGATGAAAAGCCTCACGCAGATATTCCCCGTTTCCCGTAGCGTGAGCCTGGAAATAATAATTAATAGCTTCACGTACTTGTTCCTTTTCCGGATCCTGCTCCATTTGGGGCGAACAGAAAACGATGAGGAAAGTCAAAGAGATCAATAACAGTTGATTCGGTTTGTTCATACGTTGCACCGTTAATGGAAGTTTTTTTGAACTGGTAGAGTTATGAATTTCGGACCCTTATAAATTGAACAATTAACGTAATTAAATCAATTTTTTTGGGTCATTCCGCATGCTCACAACTCCCCGATCAGGGTTAACATCTTTTTTGCTTTCCCGGTATTCATGGTTTTTTAGCCACCGGCGCAGTTGCTGACACTGATAAATCGCCTGTTCCATGCTAATGACAGGCGAGACAACCAACTCTGCTTCAGCCCTGAACAGCAAACTCGTCTGTTTGAGCCGCTGCTATGTGCAAACAACTACTTTGTATGTTTCCATATGGAATTAATTATTTTAAACATAAATCTTACACACTTCCTTTGATAGGAAGTATGATTAAAATTACCTATCAGATAGGTTTCCAGTTCAGGATGGTAAAACATAAATGCACCGGTTGCTCCGAGGACTCCCCATGAATTGAATTTTGCAGGTATAAGAAGCGGGATAGGCTTTAATTGCCAGATTCCATATCCATAATCAAAATTGGGATACAGCTTTGCTTTGTCGCTTTTCATTATTTTAAGGGTTTCTGCAGATACCAGCTTTCCGGTTACCAGGGTCATCATGAATGTTAGAAGCTCCTCAAGAGGTGCTACAACTCCACCTCCAGCATAATCCATTCCGGCGAAACCCTTCAATTCGTTCACCCGAATAGTATTGGCATAGAATTCTGCCATTGGGAGATTTGAATCTTCCATGGGTTCTGAAGCGTGAAGCATATATGAGTGTTTCATACCAAGAGGAGCAAATATCAATTCACTTAAAGCTTCATGAAATGGTACACCCCTGACGTTTTCAACAATCAGACCCAGTAAATGATAATTAGTGTCGGTATAATATGCTTTTTTACCCGGTGGCGCAGATGGAATTACATTTTGTTTTGCCCAGGTAATCGCTTCACGCGGAGTAATAGTAAAACCCGGATCAGCAAGCAGCTTGTCGAATAAAGGGTAGAAGTTGTCTGGTAAACCGGAAGTCTGATTTAGAAGATGCCGGATTTGAATATCATTAGAATAATCTTTCCCCTTGTATATATGCAGTTTATTCATCAATTCAAGATCCAGGTATTGACTGATATTGTCGTTAAAAGACAAAACTCCCTGCTCATGCAGCAAACTGACTATAGTTGATGTAAACAGTTTGCCGACACTTGCCATATAATTTGGCTGTTGTGGAGTCGACTGAATATCACCCGTATTACCTTCGGCAAGGGTAATGTGAAGATCTCTATTATCAGAATGTACAAGTAAAAAGGCATTCTTAACTTTTGAGTCGTTATTTACTTTTTTTCTGAATAGAGATTCAATTTTTGCTTCTACTTTATTCATCAAGCTTATGGTTGTTATAAATGAAATTGCACATACCGGACTGGCATTTCTGCTGCGTGTCGACTGACTTTGAAATTCAACAACCAACTGAAACACGTCAGCAGGAAACACCGGCATGGAACTCGGCAGGCTTCGTTCCATGCCTTTACTTGTTATACACCCGGGCTACTGTTTGTCGAATTCCTCCGGTTCTGTAACCGGCACTTTTTCAAGCAATTATTCAAAGGTTTTTTGATCTCCCCGTTGAGCTTGTTTTTTCAGGTAGTCAACAGGGTCGAGACTTTTTCAGTGATTGCAAGTGTGATAAACTGATTCATTGATACACCTTCCTTGTCAGGCATCTCTTTCAGTCGTTTATGATGAGATTCGGTAAGTTATACGCTTAATGTGCTCATATCAGATCACCTCTATAATTTTTAAAAATTCATATGCTGTGACAACCTGGATTCCAAATTGGTTAACGCCGGAGAAATCCCGGGTGTTGCAGGTAGCGATATACTGCTAATTGGCACGAACATTCAGATCCAGAATCATATCGTCTTTGGGATCATTAAGAATCGGTCGCCACAAAAAATGCACTTTATGGAAATTGACGACGCTACAGAAATAGTCCAGTATTTGTCCGATTTTTTCTTCAGTAATATTTAACGTTTGTTGTTTGATGAGTAACACCTCCCGATATTCCAAAACAAGGGGTATAGAGAGGTTGATTTCAAATCTACGAGACTCCCAGATGTTTTAAAAGTTGAAATGTGGCTCCTCGATTTGATCGAAGGCCTGCATAAAGCACGCTAAATCGTTCCAGACCCATATTGATAAATTAAGTATTTTAAGAGCGACCAACTTCTTGTTCTGAAGCATCCGTTATAACTGTACATCTTTCAACAAACCCATTTACTCATTGGCTGCTATATCCACCTACTTATTAATTGCTGCAGTGATCATGCTGATCAGCGTCTACACCAGTAAACTGGCATTGAATTACGGTATCCCGGCTCTCCTTATATTTTTGGGAATTGGCATGATAGTTGGATCTGACGGATTAAATATCATCGACTTTGAAGATTTCCATCTTGCCCAGTCACTTGGGATTATTGCGCTTATATATATTCTGTTTTCTGGTGGCCTTGACACAAAGTGGAAAAAGGTAAAACCAATTGTTATTCCCGGAATACTGCTGTCAACACTGGGAGTTCTCGTCAGTGCTATCATTGTCGGTTATTTTACCTCTTTGATCCTTGGGGTTACCATAGTGGAAGGACTATTATTGGGTGCTATTGTTTCGTCTACCGATGCGGCCGCTGTTTTTTCTGTTTTACGTTCCAGGGCTATAGGCTTCAAGTACCGGTTACGTGAGTTAATTGAGTTTGAGTCCGGCACAAATGATCCAATGGCTATTTTTCTGACGATTGGACTGGTCCAATATATCATGCTCCTTGATATGTCATGGTTCTCATTTGTGGTGCTTTTTGTACAACAGATGTCTATAGGTTTTATCGCCGGTCTCATCTTGGGAAAAGGGATCACCTGGACCATAAATCATGCAAATCTTGGATATGACGGACTCTATCCGGTCATGGCTCTCACTTTCGTTCCACTGATCTACTCCATAACAGACCTATTGGGTGGAAGCGGCTTTTTGGCAGTGTATCTTGCCGGCCTTGTAATGGGGAATTCCGTATTCGTGCATCAACGGAGCCTGATGAACTTTTTTGATGGTATCGGCTGGTTGATGCAGATCTGCATGTTTTTGGTACTGGGATTACTGGTATTTCCATCGGAAATTATGCTAATCGCAGGAAAGGGGCTTGTTATAGCACTTGTTTTAATATTATTGGGAAGACCTGTCAGCGTATTTCTGGCTACTGCATTTACCGGCATCAATAATCGGTGTCGCTATATGGTCTCCTGGGTGGGACTCAGAGGTGCCGTACCCATTATACTGGCTACCTTTCCGCTCGTAGCCGGTTATGCCCAGGCGGAACTCTTTTTCAGCATTGTGTTTTTCATTGTTGTGACTTCCGTAGTCATACAGGGCACAACCATACCTTTAATCGCCCGATGGCTGCATGTAGACTTCCAAATTAAAGAGAAAATACGCTATCCCATTGAACTTGAGCCATCTGCCGATACCAAAGCGGCATTAAAAGAAGTGGAAATCAGGGAAACCGATTATGCTCTCGGAAAGCAAATACTTGAACTGGGCCTTCCCGATAATGTACTCATCACATTGATCAACCGAGACGGGAAGTTCATTGTCCCTCATGGAAATACGGTATTAGAACTACACGACAAGCTGCTCATACTTTCCGATAAAAAAGATGTGTATGAGATTCGTCAGTTACTTTGGAATGCACCAAAAACCTGAATGATTGTCTGAGCTTAATACGTATCTTGCCTTTAAGATGATACGGCATTCTCATATATCATGTATTCTTTTAACGGCTGTATTTTTGCTGATATCAGCAAAACCGCCCGATATCTCTGCTTCATCAGATCAGAGCTTCGGGTATCAACTGCCAGTGGATAAAAATGATTCGACGATACATACCCAAAAATGTCCAACCATCTATGGCATTCACAGGCAGGGTAGAAGCCTTTCATTTTTACTCAGAATCCCACCGCCGAATTTCAAAGACGATGTCCAGGAACTCAATCATCCGGGAATGTTTTCTGGACAAAGGATTCGACAGGCAGTATCAATATATTTGAATACCTCCAAAAGCATCAATCCCGGCCTATCCTCAGCCAAATTACAGTTTCCATTTCATTCTTTCTTGTATGTTGATGCCTGAATAAGGTTGCCACATTACTATTCAGGCAATCGAGTCCTGTTTAACTTTTACTACCCGCTACTCACAACCATTATGCAGGGTGTGGTAGCATAACTCCAATTACAATAAAGAAATGGAAAATTCTTTATAGACCAATGAGCCAGGAAAAGGCGTTGTTTTCGTCCTGGATGTAGAAAGCGCCAAATTTATCCTTGAAAAAGGCATGTCTACCAAGAAGTAACCAAATATAAACTCTGGATTCCGGCATGCTCGAATTTTGTCAAAATGCTTCTAATCCAAGTTATATAACTCTTGCATTCATCTGAAGGTCGTTTCCAATTTTTTGAAAATAAATTTTGAATCCGGCTTTCATTTTTCCGGGAAAGGTGTAATCTCCGAATGCCCCCACCATGCTTATCTCCGGAAAGTGTACCCACGATATACCTGAGAGAAATACGCACTACTTCCGGAAGTAGTTAAACTGCCCCGGTGTGTACCACAGAGGAACCCGGTAACCGGTAAAACCCACCCCTGGGTTTATTGTGACTGAGGGAGGTGTCCCCCACACCCTTGCCACACGTAATGAATTCTCCCGGAACAAAATGAAGTAATCCGGACAAACCCAGGTATGCCTGCCGCTCACATTATACCGGTGAATGAAACCCCTGTGCCCCCTCTTTTTGAAGCTGGGAATTATCCCCCGGGTAATTCTCTCTCGATAGAGTGCCATTTTTGTTGTGTAAGTGTCGATTCAGACCAGGCATGCTCACCCGCCGCTATGCCATGGCGGGTTTCAAAAGTGCCCGCCACCTAAAACAACAATCATTCAAAAATGGAGAATTAACATGTTACGAATAGTCGAATTCAAAGAACGAACCAACGACGAGGGCGAAAACTTTTTTGCCCTGATTTTGGAAGGAAGTGTGGAAATGGTTCAGTCCCAAAACACCGGACGCTATTACGCCACCGCTCTCAGATGTTCCATTCCTTCCACATTCACCGAAGAAACATGCAAGCAGTTAATTGGCACTTCAATACCTGGCAAAATCGTCAAGGTTGAATGTGAACCTTACGAGTTCGAAATCCCGGAAACCGGAGAGGTTATATCCCTTGCCCATCGCTGAGAATTCATGCCGGAACATGATGAGAATCTGGAAAAGGAAGTGTTCGAAAATCACAACGGACAACGTCAGCCGGCACTGCAACAATGAAGTGAAATGGGGGAGTGTCCGCTTCCCCATATTTTTAATCTAAATAGGAGTAACTTATGAAAATACCTGATGAGTGGACGGTGGATCCGCTTATGGCTGAAATTAAACTTTCTTATTCATCAAAGACTACCCATTCTTCCCGAGCAGTACTTAATACTCCGGAAGCAGCCGCCGATTTTATCCGAAGTCTCTTTGACGAGGGTGCAATCGAGCTACGAGTTGACTTTTTTGCGATATTGCTCAATACCGCGAAAAGGTGTATCGGATGGACGAAAATTTCCATGGGTACAAAAAACGCTGCCCTATTGGATATACCGCAAATCATAGCATTTGCAATCTTGGGAAATGCCGCTTCGGTGATAGTCAGCCATTCACATCCCTCAGGCCGTCTTCAACCCTCACAAGCCGATATCCGCATCACCAATCGGCTTGCCTCCCTTCTGAAATTTCACGATTTGGAGCTTGATGATCACATCATTCTGACCCGTGATGATTTTTTATTCCTTCCGGCAGGATGGAATCATCACCGCCAAGCCAATATAATCATGAGCCAGGATGAACACTTTCTGAAAAAAGTGTCGCACGAAAGTCTGTTGGTTTCCAAACCCAACGGAAGTCTTATGCGCGTGTATTGCCCTGTTGAAGCTCTCTGTAACTGCCCTGTGGGTTCCTTTGAACCCGGTGATAGAGAGTAATCATTGAGGGCATTTACGAAACACGCTATCACGGCCTGCTGTATCTCATCAGCGGGCAGAAATACGAACATCAATTTTTCAAAATCATAACACCTGAATAGGAAAGTACTAATCTCAGAAATTGTGAATCCGGAAACTTCGCTGAAACGATCTCAATGAGATGCTTATAACCGGATCACCCGATTCATCAGTCATGAAGTTCCGATTGATCGCAGGGCTGAACTGCAACAAAAGCTCAGCAATGTTTTTCAACTCTGAGTACCCACTGAATACTTATAAACCCAAACAGAAAGCCCATGTAGTTATGGGCTTTTTTGTTTGAAACAAAACAAGTTTAAAAAATGGCTATAACAAAATCTGTAATAATTACAAAGAAAGCAGGAACTTCTAAATTCATGTCCCAAATCCCATCCCAACGTTGGGTTCATTTCCGACAGAATTACTTGGGAGGTTCTGAAGTAGCTGCTGCTCTTGGAAAGTCCGATTGGCAAACACCACTGCAACTCTGGCGCATCAAGAAAGGGCTGCAGGAACCACCCGGGTCAACACCTGTAACAGAGTTCGGGAACGTGTTTGAACCGGTCATGGCCGAGAAGTTCAGCCAAATAACCGGATTCAAAACCCGGAATATTTCCAGGAGCTTCACTTATTCCAAACATCCCTTTCTTCGCGCTCATATAGACCGGCAAATCGTTTCGAATCAGAAGCACAAAACCGCGGGCTTGCCTGAGCTGAAAACCACTACAAGCTACAGGCTAAAGAATCTGAGCGGGCCATTCCCGCTTGAATGGAAATACCAGATTCAATTTTACCTTTGTTTGACCGGGTATGATTATGCCTACCTGTTCATTTATGAGCGGGACACAGCAGAATACCATCAGCCTGTTCTCATCTTTCGCGACGAACGTTTCATCGATGAAATGATACAGGCTGCGGTTACATGGTGGAAGCGCCATATTGACGATGGAGTGCGCCCGAATCCGATTAATGCCGAGGACAGGTTGATTTTGTTTCCGAAATCCAAAGCCGGCAACGTGGTGGAAGCAACGCCCAAAGCCTACGGGTACTATACCGAGTTGCTGGATATACGCAACCGCCTGGAGCGATTGAAAACACTGGAAGAGCGTCACTCAAACTTGCTCAAGGATCAGATCAAGGGCTCGGAACGGCTGGTTTTGGGTGGCCGGAATCTGGTGACCTGGAAGAATACAGTCAGCAACAGAATGGATGTCACCAAGTTCAAAATGGATCATCCGGAACTGTATAGTAAATATTGTGTGGAATCACAAACACGACGATTTCAAATCTGCAAAATCCAAATAAACAGGAGGAACTATGCCTATAATCATAAAAGAAGACCCCAACAGTTATCCACTTCCCCCGGAAGGACTGCATCAAGCCGTATGCGTGGATGTAGTGGATCTGGGTGAGCTGAACACCCCGTTTGGCCGCAAACACAAGCTCTCAATTGTCTGGGAGTTGAAAGAGAAGGATGAGCAGGGCTCTCATTACATAGTTGGAAAACGCTATACATGGAGCCTGAATGAGAAATCCAATCTCAGAAAGGACCTGGAGCGTTGGCGTGGTGCCAAATTTGCCCGATATTTTGGCCAATCACCTGACCGACTCTCGGACGAGCATATCCGGGAGTATCAACGCTATTTGGTTGAAGATAAAAAGTGCTCCTGGAGCCGGCTCAATCAAACGGTATGTGCGCTTCGCTTTTTCTACAGGGTTTGCCTGGACAAACCGCAGTTGGTTATCCATATCCCATACGCCAAACATCCCAAAAAACTGCCCGTCGTCCTGAGCCACCAGGAAATTGCACGACTATTCGAAGCCACTGATAATGTCAAACATCGTACACTCTTGATGACGCTCTACGCCACAGGACTGCGTGTCTCCGAAGCCCTGGCTTTGCAGGTAGGCGATATTGACAGCCAACGTATGATGATTCGTGTCCGACAAGGCAAAGCCGGCCGGGATCGCTACGTGCCGATTTGTCCGTCCCTTCTGGAACAATTGCGAGCCTACTGGAGATACGCTCGCCCTTTGTCGGACACTGTTGGACAGCAGAGCCCGTGTAAGGTCTGTTCCAACCCCGGTACCGATTGGTCCCTCACCAGATTTGCCGGACAATCAGAACCATTTTCCATGCCCAATGTGTGACCACACCACTACCATGGTAATAGCCGTGCTGCCTCGGGTCCGAGACGGGCCTGCATGGTACCATTCACTCTATCAAATGCCAGTATGAGTTATCGTCGTTACCAAATACTGTCAAGAATCACATCCGGCTGTGATTCATATAAATCCTCAGCCCAAAAATCGTATGCCCAACATTTGATTCCATCAGCCAAAATTCACAGAAAATCGTACAGTTTTGAGACGTTCGTTACTCTTCTTGTATTACTCTCGGTTATTACCTTTTCCAATATGTGTCAAAACTCCATCACTTGTCACTTTGAGTTAGAGCATTCACAGCAAATCCTTTCCATTTAATTCCCATAGCTCAATACCGCAACCGCGAAGCGGCATCGTTCAACTGGATTGTATCCGGAATGCTACCACGTTTTGACGACAGTTTCTACTTGCATATATTTTTAGCACTACGGATACAATCCTATAAGTTAACCACCTGTATCATATTCCTGCGAGAGTATTTGCTTATAACCATGTCACCTCCTATTCGGAAGTTTATGCTTACTGCCCGTGTTACTTCATGGGTTGGAATCCTGGAGGCCCTGGATGAGGAATGCTCGTGCCCCTTGACAATTGGCTGAATCGGCGCTCTTTTTTTCCGACTCATTAACAGTAGTTTAAACGATTGGTTTTGTGTAATATTTAAATTATCATCATTCAGGTGAATAGAATAAAAGCTCATATCATTTCGCAATTTGTAACGCAGCTATTGGTAGCTGCCATGGCTTTTGCCGTTTTGTTTGGAAATGGTGTACACTTGCATTTGTCCTTTCATAATCTGTTTGAGCATGGAAATTTTCATATTGCCCTTCATTCCCATACCTCTTCTGATGTTGATGATATTCCAGGTTCCAGATCTGGGGAAAATGAGCCCCATCAGCATCCAATTGCTACCATTGAATTCACAGGAACAGTTTCCTATCACATCCTGACCGGTGTTTCCTCTGTCGATGTCTTGCATACAGGATTACTGACGGTTGAGAATTCCAATATCTGCTGCCATACAATAGAACGGTTTGCACTTCCTCCGCCGGAGACGATAACATCTCATCTTACAACGCCCTGCTTTTCTCTGCGAGCTCCACCTGCGGCCTGATATACGTTTATCCCTTCTAATCGGGCTCCCTGAACTAACATCCAATTTTTTAAATACCTCACCATGAATTTATCAAGGTGGTGGATATTGTGTATGATCTGTATTGGTTTACCAGCCACAATATTCGCCCAGACTCAAACAATTTCGATCGACCGGGCCGTGGAACTATCCATGCAGAACAGCCTGCAACAGGAATTAGCCCGGCAGGAAAGACTCCGAAAACAGGGGAAAGCTGTACAAAGCAGAGTTTTCCCGAATCCCCGTTTCAGTGTGTCTCATGAACAGCTTGACCGCGGCACGATTGATTATCACGAAACAACCTACCTGCTCTCTCAGCCTCTGGAAATATTGGGACAGTCTATTCTGCGAAACAGGCGGTCATCCATGCTGGAAGAGGCCGCAGAATATGAATTTATCGCTGTTGGCCAGATGCATAAAAAGCGTGTAAGGCTTCTTTACCTGGATTACTGGCAGGCAAAAAACATGCTGCAAGCTTACTCGGATGCCCTCGACATAATAGAAGGATCGATGGAAGCGGCGAAAGCACGGCAGGCAGAGGGTGTATTCTCCGGTTTTGAGACACAGCGTTTTGCCATCGAATTCAACCGGTATAGCCGGCTGCAAAACGAGTTGGACATTGCCGCATTTAACCAGGCTGTATTTGAACTGGACGCCCTGACTTCAGGCATGATTTTATCAACACCTAATTCTCCGCACCAATGAAATCTCTTATTTCAACACTATTCGTATTCAGTTGGCTTCTTGCCAGCTGTCATTCGCACGAGAATGGCCATTCTCACGACGATTCTCACGGCCACTCGCATGAAGAGCCATCTTTAAAATCCGAACCACATGCACATGGCGATGAAGGCCACACCCATGATCATGAATCAGAGCCGCATAGCCATGTTCACGACGGGGAGCTGGAAGGGGAAGGTGAGATTACGTTGTGGTCAGAAAGTACCGAGCTTTTCATGGAATACCCGGCGTTGCTTGTCGGGCAGTCAGCTGTTTTTGCTGTGCATCTGACACGGCTTTCCGATTTTGCTCCGTTGGATCGCTCCACAGTCACGTTCCGTTTTCGGTCTGAAAGGGGCGCGATGGTTTCCGTGACGGTAAATGAAGCCCGTATACCTGGTATTTACGGACCTGAAGTGACATTCGAAGAAGCCGGACGCTATGATCTTACGATTGTGATCGATGGTATGGTCGATGATACCCTTCACATTCACGGAATACCGGTTTATGCTACAGCCGATGAGGTGCCACATGCACATGACGATGAAGACCCGGATGTGATCTCATTTCTCAAAGAGCAGCAATGGGCTATTCCGTTCGGAACGCAACAGGTTGACAGAATGACTCTGTTTGAATCAGTTGAAGCACACGGTGAACTAAAACCGGTTTTGGGACAAACCGCAACGGTTTCAGCTCCATTTGCAGGAATTGTTTTAAGCAGCCTGAATCAATCTCTTCCGGGAGCCGGGCAGTCCATTGCGAAAGATGAAATTTTGATCCGGCTTAATCCTGCCATCCAGTCGGCAGATGGAGAAAACTATGCGAATCAGTTTATTTATGCGCAATCGCAGCTTGAACTGGCAAGAAATAATCTTGAACGGTCCCGGCGGTTGTTTGCCAGGGAAGCGATACCTGAAGTGGAACTGGAAAAAGCCCGGATAGAATACCGGCAGGCCTTAACACAATTTGAAACGATGAATGAAATTGCCCGGATCGACACATCCACTTTTGACCTGTCCGGAAACCAGGAGCAGTCGTACCGATTTGAATTGAAGGCCCCCATAGATGGCGTTGTAACCAGGACGTATGTGTCGCCGGGACAGCAAGTCAGAGCCGGAGAACCGTTATTCAGCATTGCGGACATGAGTAAACTGTGGATGGAGGTACATGTACCGGCCTTCCGCCAGTCCAAAATTGGCACTGCGGAATCTGCCGTGGTACATATTCAGGGAAGTGATGATATGTACCATTTGGAACAGCTGCAGGGCAGGTTGTTACATGTATCAAATGAAATTGATCCGGCCACCCGAACCCTCTCATTAACTTATGAGATCAACAACCCGGGACTCCGGTTCCAGAGCGGGTTGTTTGCGACGGTTGAAATAGACAGCAAAAGAAAAGAGAATATTCTTGCCGTTCCGGTGTCGGCGCTGATCGAGGATGAAGGCACCTATTCTGTATTTGTGCAGCTTTCAGGCGAGTCCTTCGAAAAAAGGGAGGTTGTTACCGGAATACGAAACCGTGAAATGGCAGAGATCCTTTCGGGGCTGAGCGAAGGTGAACGCGTGGTAACCGTTAATCCCTATCGTGTGAAATTGGCTTCCATGTCCGGTGAAGTTCCGGCTCACGGCCATTCACATTAATCCCGGAGGATAATCTTATGTTAGACGCAATTATAAAAGGTTCCATAAAACACAGGCTTCTCGTAGTGGTTGGTGCCGCGGCGCTGTTTTTTGCTGGAATATACATTGTTATCAAAATGCCGGTGGACGTTTTTCCGGATTTGACGGCCCCCACGGTTACCGTTATGACTGAAGCTCACGGAATGGCGCCCGAAGAGGTGGAACGACTGGTGACCATTCCTATAGAGTCTGCTGTAAACGGAGCTGGCGGCGTGCGCCGGGTTCGATCCTCCACATCCATGGGGTTTTCTATCGTTTGGGTGGAATTTGAGTGGGGAACCGACATCTTTCAGGCCCGGCAAATCGTAAATGAACGGCTCCAGCTTGTAACCGCAAGTCTGCCGGACAGGATTCCGCCTCCCGTGATGACTCCGATCACCTCTATCATGGGCGAGATCATGCTGGTGAGCGTGGATAGCGACCGGCACCCCTCAATGGATGTACGCACAGCAGCCGATTGGGAGATCCGAAGAAGGCTGCTATCCATTCCGGGAGTAGCCCAGGTCGTTCCTATTGGCGGTGGTGTTAAACAGTATCAGATCAAGGTGAATCCTGAACGGCTGAAGGAATATAACATTACCCTGAATCAGGTAATGGATGCCGCCGCAAAGTCGAACGAAAACTTTTCCGGAGGCTTTTTTAATCAATACAGCCAGGAATACACCATTCGGGGAATGGGCCGGGCCTATACCGTAGAAGACCTTGAGCAATCGGTCATTCTTCAGCGAAATCATATTCCAATAACGATTGGCGATGTGGCCCGGGTTGAGATAGACACGGCTCAAAAGATCGGAGACGCCTCTGTAAATGCGGAACCGGCCGTGATATTGTCCATTCAAAAACAACCGGATGCCAACACGCTTGAACTTACCAGGCTGATCGATGAAACCATGGCCGACATGCAGCAGTCGCTGCCCGAAGGATTTACAATAAATACGCACCTGTTCAGACAGGCTGATTTTATAGAACGTGCCATCGACAATGTTGTTAAAGCACTTCGCGATGGTGCCTTTCTGGTAATCGTGATCCTGTTTCTGTTCCTGGCAAATTACCGGACAACCTTGATTACCCTGACGGCTATCCCGCTTTCGCTGATATTTTCAATATTTGTTCTCGAGCTGTTTGATATTACCATCAATACAATGACCCTTGGAGGTATGGCTATTGCCATTGGTGTGATCGTGGATGATGCCATTATCGATGTGGAAAATGCATTCCGAAGACTTCGCGAAAATCATAAGCTGCCGAAAGACCGGCAGCAATCAGCTTTCGATGTGGTCTTTCTCAGTTCAAAAGAAATCCGCACCTCCATCATTAATGCAACGTTGATTATCATTGTCGCTTTTATACCGCTCTTCTTCCTGAGCGGGATTGAAGGGCGGCTTTTGCAGCCTTTAGGATTGGCCTATATCGTAGCGATTGGTGCGTCCCTGGTTATTGCCATGACGCTGACACCGGCACTCTGTTATTATCTGCTGCCCGGTCAGGCTTCAAAGGGGAAACTCGAAGAGAGCTGGTTTACCAGGAAGCTGAAATCGGGGTATGAAAAAACCCTGGAACAGGCTTTACGATACCGAAAATCGGTCCTTGCCGGGACATTGCTGCTGTTTTTAATTACGCTTGCCGCAGTGCCTTTCCTCGGCCGATCTTTTCTTCCGGAATTTAATGAGGGAACACTGGTTGTCAATGCGGTCACGGTACCGGGAACATCCCTGGAAGAATCGAACTCAATTGGAAAGCAGGCAGAACAGATACTGCTAAACCATCCCGGGGTTGTATCCACTTCACGCAGAACCGGACGGGCTGAACTGGATGAACACGCACAGGGATCCAATGCCTCTGAAATTGATGTGGTTCTCGATTCGGATTCGGAACTGTCAAAAGAGCAGATTCTGGCTGACCTTCGAGAGGACTTGAGTGTGATACCGGGAACGGCCATATCTATTGGCCAGCCGATCAGCCACCGGATAGACCACATGCTCTCCGGAACCCAGGCAAATATAGCGGTAAAAATTTTCGGGCCGGACCTCTACCGGCTTCGTACCCTTGCAGAGGAAGTGAGCAGCCATATGGAATCTGTAGATGGCGTTGTGGATCTTACTATCGAACAACAACAAAATGTGCCTCAGGTACAAATTCGTCCCAACAGACGTGTCCTGGCCCGGTACGGACTGACCCTTCGGGATCTGGCAGAAATGGTGGATGTGGCTTTTGCCGGAGAAGTTGTTTCCCAAATTCAGGAGGGCGACAAAATGTTTGATTTGGTGGTTCGGTTTGATGAAGAATACCGGGGCAGTATCCAGGCCATTCAGCAGACGACATTCAACCTCGAAAACGGAAGCATCGTACCCCTTTCGGAGCTCGGCACTATTCAATCCAGAAGCGGCCCGAATACGATTAGCCGGGAAAATGTACAGCGCCTTATTGTGGTATCAGCCAATGTGGCCGGACGAGATTTGCGAACAACCGTTAATGAAATCCGGTCCGGCATTTCCGATAATATACAACTACCTTCCGGTTACTTTGTGGAATACGGAGGTCAGTTTGAAAGTGCGGCTCAGGCCTCAAGAATCATTCTGCTGCTAAGTATCGCGGCCGTCTTTATCATCTTCCTGCTGCTCTATCTGGAATTTGGTTCCGTAAAAACAGCATTGATTCTATTGGTCAATCTGCCTTTTGCTCTGATTGGCGGTATCTATACCGTGTTGTTTACATCCGGTATTGTAACCATTGCATCATTAGTGGGCTTCATCACGTTATTTGGCATTGCCACCAGAAATGGGATCCTGCTTGTATCTCACTATCAGTACTTGAGAGCAGAGGGCAAGAATTTTTTGCAGGCAGTGCGGCAGGGAGCCATAGAACGGTTAAATCCTATCATTATGACTGCATTAACGGCAGGGATAGCACTTATTCCACTGGCCTTGGCAGCCGGGGAACCCGGGAATGAGATTCAATCTCCCATGGCGCAAGTCATCCTTGGCGGGCTGTTGAGTTCAACACTGCTGAATCTAATTGTTGTGCCGGCGCTACTGGTGCAGTTTGAGGATAAATGAAAATAACACCCGTTACGTTGGGGAAGAGTTTGAATGGTGGTTAAAGGGATCCGAATCAGGTTCGGAGACTACGCTATTCCGTCAAATGAACGGTGACACTACAATATTATGCTACAAAAATTATTGCACTTCAGTCAATTTACTACCTATTCCTCCATCTCCCGCTCCAGCACCTTCTCAAAAATATCCTTAACCATATGCGAGAAAACCACCTGCTGAAACTCCTTGTCGTCCATATACCGGGTAACGATCTCATCGTTCTTAGACATCCGCTGGATCATCATGGATTCAAGCATATCCTTGATGCCCAACTCAAACTTATCTAACGGGTTGGCTTTAGCGGTATGGATCACTTGTTCGTCCTGACTGGCGTGTTCTTTAATCTGCTCAAAGAACAACCGGTCTTCCTCGGTAAAATCCGTCCCGAACCGCTCATTAAGCACCTCGATAATACTGGATAGCGGCGCTTCTTTATCGGTAGCCTTTCCGCTGCCTACATCGGTCGGACTCTTCACTTGTACATCCTCACCCTCATCGAGATTAATCGGATCTGAGGCAACTCTTTCCAGCCGGTAATATCGTAGAGCTACATCGTCTTCCGGGCTGATGATATGTACCTCCCGTCCTGTCGGAAGATGTGGCAATAAAAACCGCCCGAAACTGTACAACTTCTCGTGATCGGGATCGTTCCAGGGCATAATCTGACTCAGAAACGAGTAGATGTTCACGTACCCTCGCAGTTTGTCACGGAACAGCTGTCGTTGATCTTCTTCCAGTCCCTTGAAGCGATCTACAGCTGGTTGTAGTTGCTGCTCCATCCGGGCATGATCCTGACGTTGGTGTTTGGCCGCCAGTTTATAGAAGATCTCGGCAAACGCATCCACTTCGGACCAGTGGTACACCTGCATCTGATCCATTTCGTGTTTTATCTCTTCGAGCTGTTGCGGATCGGAGACCTCCTGCAGGCTTGTGGCGTCAAAGTAGGGCTTGAACGAGGCATAGATATCCTCCCGGTCATTGACAAAATCCAGAACAAACGGATGATCCTTGCCCGGATAGGTGCGATTTAGTCGGGACAGGGTCTGCACATCCTTGATGAACCCTTCCTCGATGGCCTGCCGCATCGAATAGGTGTGAAAGGCCTCCGGCTTGCCCGACGTACCCGGACGCCCAAACAGTTCCAGTGATTTGCCTTTGGGGGTGGCGGTGAAGGCGTAAAAGCTCAGATTCTTTTGCCGTCCCCGCGGTTCCATGATCAGATTGAGCCGGTTTTCCAGATCGATGTCATCTTCCTCGTCATGATCCATGCCTGCCCCGAGGATTTCCTTGAGTTCCCGGGCCGTCTCACCCGTCTGACTCGAATGGGCTTCATCGACAATGACGGCATACTGCCGGTCGGCAATTTTCGCCCGGTAGGAGTCGGCTTCCTCCTGCACCTGTTTTTGTTCCTCCGGAGAAAGACTCTCGAATTTTCCTTCCGACAAGTTCATGAGCAATGCCCGGAGCACAAACGGGAACTTCTGCAGGGTGGTAACGACAATTTTGGTACCGTCGATCAGGGCATTGGCCAGTTGTTTGGAATCCTCGTCGATGGGCCTGACCACCCCTTGGGCGTGATCGATCTGATAGATGGCATCCTGAAGCTGTCGGTCGATAACCTGACGGTCGCTGATAACCACCACACAATCGTAAATTTTCCGGTCGTTTTCATCATGCAAGCTGGCCAGATGATGGCCCAGCCAGGAAATGCTATTGGTCTTCCCGCTGCCGGCCGAATGCTGAATCAGGTAATTGTTTCCGGCTCCTTCCTGTCGGGAAGTATCAACCAGCTTCCGGACGCTGTCGAGTTGATGGTACCGAGGGAAAATCAGGGTTTCCCTTTTGATGGTTTTACGGCCACCCTTGCTGTCATCGACTTTCCTCTCGCTATGTTCGATGAACATGAAACCGGCCAGAATATCAAGAAAACTGTCCCGCGAAAGCACTTCTTCCCACAGGTATCCGGTGCGATATCCGCTCGGATGCGGGGGATTGCCCTTTCCGCACTTGATCTCTCCGGGATAGCTCCCCCGGTTGAAGGGAAGGAATACGGTTTTTTCCTTTTGGAGCCGGGTGGTCATATGCACCTGATCCGGATCGACGGCAAAATGGACCAGCGCGCGTTTCTTGAACCGGAACAGCGGGGCACGGGGATCGCGGTCTTTTTTGTACTGGCGGATGGCGTGCTGGATGATTCCCTTAATAGAGTCAACATTCCCTATATCGACATATTTAAACTCAAATGATGGAGTAGTTGACTCAGATAAAGTTTCATCATTTATTGACGACACATATTTAAGTCGCTTCACTTCCCATTGCTCCGGAACATCCCCAAGCCATTCAACACCGGACGGTTAATACGACGGATACGGCTCATATCGCCTGACATCCGCCTCATGCAGCGTTTGTTCCACCTGTTGAAGGGTATCGGTATCGACTTTGATCATGCAACCACCTCTTTGAGCATCCGGACAATGTTTTTCTCCAGTTCGGCCAGATCTTCCTGAATTTCTTCCAATGGACGCGGAGGCTCGTACCGGTAAAAGTGCCGCGTCAGCGGTATTTCAAAGCCCACTTTGGTCTTGCTGTGATCGATCCAGGCATCCGGGACATGAGGAAACACTTCCTTCTCGAAATAATCTTCGATATTCTCCTTCAGAGGTACGATCCCTTCCAGCCAGTCGTTTTCGATAATCCAGTGCCGGATTTCGGATTCCCCGGAACCGGCATCACCGGTGAACAGGGGCGATCCGTTAAATACGATCCCTATGCGACTGCCACCTTCCTGCGGTGACCGCATTTTGGAGATCATATGCTGAAGGAACAACAAGGCTCCATCGTTGATACGCGGGAGTCCAGCTCCGAACCACCCGTCGTAGCCCATCGTTTTGTGTTCTTTCTCGATAAACTGCTTTTGCTGCTTCCACTCCACACCAAAGGGGGGATTGGCCAGCATGTAATCGAAGGTCTCATTCGGAAAACCATCTTTGGAAAAACTGTCGTCGGATTTAATGTTGTCGGCATTCTCGCCCTTGATCAGCATGTCCGACTTGCAGACTGCAAAAGCCTCATCATTCCAGTCCTGTCCGTGTAGATGAGGTTTGGCGGATCAATTACATATTGTGGGGAGAAGCATGAGAATTTGTATACTTGGGTATGGAAAAAGACCTACTCAAACTCTTTCTGCCCGAGGGGCTGCTTGATCACTTCGATATCGAAAAGATCGA
>SLQC01000109.1 GCA_007131625.1 Balneolales bacterium
ATGCCGCCTATTCCCTGGAGAAAGGTGAAGTGAGCAAACCGTTCCGATCACCTTTCGGATATCATATCGTTTATGTCAAAAACCGTTCCGAAACAGGCCCTGAAAAGAAGTTTTCCCATTTATTCTTCATGTCCAGGGGGGAGGGCGATCCGGTCGACTCGGTCCTTGCCAATGCGCTGATCGCCTATAACAAACTGGAGGCCGGTGAACCCTGGAACGAAGTTGTGGAGACCTACTCTGACGATGAGGAGAGCCGTCTGGCCGGCGGTGAAATCGGCTGGGTGCGTTACGGAATGTTTGAACAGGCCTTCACCGACACCCTCATGAGCATAGAACAGATGGGGGATTATACAAAACCATTTATCAGCCAGTACGGCATACATATTGCCCGGCTTGACTCCGTTCGTCACCCATCGGAAGAGAAAATGCGTGAAGAGCTTGCGGAAATGCTCAGGCAACTCCCTCGATTCCGTGAAAACGAACGGACTGTGCTGGATAACGCTGCAAAAATGGGAAATGCCCGGTTTCATCGCGACAACCTGGTCGCTTTTGAGCATTATATAAGAGAGAACTACCGGGATGATTTTTCCAATATCACTCTCCCGGACTTGATCCTTGAAAGCCAGATTTTCACGTTCCACAACAACAGCTGGACCGGCGCCGACTACCTTGAGTGGCTCGAATCGGTCATCAAAGAGGAGCCCGGTCTACAGTACCACCACAAGTTGTCGGACGATTTCCGCGACTATGTCGTAGACAGGGGATTAATTGAACTAACACGTGATCTGTTTCCTGATTTCCAGGATCTCAGCCGTGATTTCCACACCGGACTTGCTGTATTTAAAGTAAATGAAGATTCAGTGTGGACCTATGCGCAGAGAGACACATTGAGGCTCCGGAAGTTATATGAATCAAATCAGAATGATTATCATTACGACACGAGATACCGGTTTGTCCGCATTTCGGCCAGAGCCGACAGCACACTGGACCGTATCCGTGAACTGGTGTACGATGGTGAACCGGTGGACAGCATCCCCAATGTTTTTAACAATGTCCTGATTCGCCGGGATGTCATTAATCGTATCGACAGTACTCCTTACAATTTCCTCATTGACCTCAAAGTTAAGGAGTTCTCACCCTACTTTGAGTACCGCCAGCGTCAGACGACCATGTACTTGGAGGATATTCTAAAAGCCAGACCCATGACGTTTGAAGAAGCCTGGAACAAGCTTGTCACAGATTACCAATTCATCCGAGAAGAGGAATGGTTACAGAAGATGCGGGACAGGTACCAGGTAGAGGTATGGCCCGAGGTATTACACCCCCCGACACTAGCCGGAAAAAATGACTAACACATCACGTTACTTTTTTATTACTGCACTGCTGATCGTACTGGCTTCCTGTGAGCGTCAGGCGACCTCTGACGACGATATTGTACTGGCGGTGGTTGACGACCGGGTATTGTTTCTGACCGACCTGAAGAATAGTATTTCACCGGAGTTGTATATCAAAGACAGCCTCAAAGTCATAGAACAATACAGAAGCAACTGGATAACCCGGCAATTGAAAGCCCGGGAAGCACAACGGCTCGGGCTCGACAGGAATCCCGAAGTAAGGCGAAGGGTTCAGAAAGCAGAGGAAACGATTTTGGCCGACGCCTACAACGAAGCAGTCGCACTTGATATATCCGGTGACCCTGTAAACCGGGCAGAAGCTCAATCTTTCTACGAAAACAATAAAGATAAATTTTTACTGGCTGAACGGCATGTGCGCTATCGCCATATGATGGCATCGACCTTAAACGATGCCCAGAATGCCAGAAATGCATTGCAACGCGGGCAAACCTGGCGTGAAGTTGTGGAACAGTATGCCGTGAATCCGCAACAGGCATACAGAATATCCCAGCAATACTGGCCAATCTCCTCAGCAGCCCGTGAATTAAATGTGCTCAACAATTTCCTGCAAAATATCGGTATCAGTGAGATTTCTCCTGTTCAAAGAATTGGAGATCACTTTCATTTTGTTCAGCTAATGGAGAGTCGTGATGCGGGAGAGCACCCCCAAATGGAGTGGGTGATCGACCAGATAACCGAATGGCTCATCCTTGACAAAAAACGCAAGCATTTACAGTCTATGGAACAAAATCTGTTTCTTCGTGCCCAGGCAAACAATGAATTGCGCATTTACGACGTAAGAGTACCAGAACAGGAAATAGAAATCATATCTGACAGTTTGTAATTACATTCTGTCTTTACTTTATACCGGCAAATATTGCTTATGCGTTTTTTCATTATCATAATTTTTTCACTTCTCCTCACCAGCACAGTCATGGCACAGCAGCGGCAGGTCGCAGATCAGATCGTGGCGGTGGTTAATGATCATGTGATACTTAAATCAGAAGTAGATCAGCAGCTTTTCGAATTCATGCAACAAAGCCAAAGTCAACAATTTGATGAGCAAATGTGGTATTATGTGCTGGAATCGATCATCGATAACTACGTACTGATCGAGAAAGCCAACATTGACTCCATCACAGTCAGTGATGCCGAAGTTAGTCGAATGCTGAACCAGCGGATTGATCAGCTTGTTCAACAGATCGGCAGCGAGCAAGAGCTGGAACGCGCATTCGGACAGTCACTTGTCGAGATCAAAGCCGAGTATTCCGATCATTTCCGGGACGATATGCTGGTGAACCGGGTCCGGCAGAAAAAGATGGAACGCATCAATATAACCCGGCCGGAAGTTCGGGAATTCTTTGAATCAATTCCAACCGACTCCCTGCCCATTATTCCGGAATCGGTTTCCTTGTCACAAATAACCGTTATTCCGCCACCCAAGCCCTATGCACGGGAAAATGCAAAAAGGTTTGCCACAGAGTTGCGCGACTCCATTCTGCACCACAATGCTTCCCTGGAAGAGCTTGCCAGGCAATACAGCGACGCCCCCTCAGCTTCCCGGGGTGGTGAATTGCCGATGGTACCCACCACCGACCTGCTTCCCGCATATGGAGCCGCAGCATCAGCCCTTGAACCGGGGGAACTGTCAGAAATCGTTGACACTCCCCAGGGTTTTCACATCATTCGATTGAATCAAAGGAGTGGACAGAATATTTCGACCCACCATATTCTTATCTCCGTATCCGATGAAGAACTCGACGAGCAGTACGCAATCGACAAACTTACCGCCATCCGTGACAGTGTCATGAATCATAACAAATCATTTGCCGAAATGGCCCGGCGCCACTCCGACGATCGTAATACCGCTCCGGCAGGTGGGCGCCTGATCGATCCGCAATCCGGACAACGCCATATTCCAATCAACGAACTCGATCCATCGTTGCACCGGCTCGTTTCACAGTTGGATGAAATTGGTGATATCTCCCCTCCCCGCTCTTACCAGTACGGCGAAGAAAATAGAACAGCCTACCGCATTGTCAAACTGAACGACCGAATCGAAGAGCACCGTGCGAATCTTGAGCAGGACTATCAACTGATCCGCCATTTTGCCCTTCAGCAGAAAAGGCAGGAATTGCTGACAAAATGGATTCAGGACCTTCGTGAGGATATGTATGTCGAGTACCGAATTCCCAAACCCGATGTTGATCCGATGGTCGTTCCCGATCAGCTTGCCCCCGGTATGCTCGATGATGCAGAGCAGCAAGAACTTACACAGTAACGGCCAACCTCATCCATATTGCAACTCAGTAGATCCGAATTCGAACCGATTCAATGATTATATGACACAAGTAACCACATCACCCAATGTCGACACTGCCGAAGCTTTCACCCGGCATTTTACACAGCTCAGAAAAGAAATCGGAAAAATTGTCGTGGGTCAGGACGATATCATTGAACAGTTGCTTATAAGCCTCTTTTCAAGAGGACACTGCATTCTGGTCGGCGTGCCCGGGCTTGCTAAAACGTTGCTAATCCGTACTCTTGCCCAGAGTCTAAACCTCTCATTCAACCGTATTCAGTTTACTCCCGACTTGATGCCGGGTGATATCACCGGTACAGAAATCATCGAGGAAGACCCATCCACCAGAAAAAAAGTTTTTAAATTTATCCGGGGCCCCCTCTTTGCAAACATTATTCTGGCCGACGAAATCAACCGGACACCACCCAAAACCCAGGCCGCCCTTCTGGAGTCGATGCAGGAATACCATGTAACTGCCGGCGGCGTACAACACGATCTCAAAATGCCGTTCTTTGTTTTGGCAACGCAGAACCCCATTGAACAGGAAGGCACTTATCCTCTTCCGGAAGCCCAACTAGACCGATTCATGTTTAATCTGTGGCTGGACTACCCCGCATTTCAGGAGGAATTGGATATTGTAAGCCAAACGACAACATCTCGTGATGTGACCGTTGAAAATGTTCTGGACAGCCGCCAAATAATCGATTATCAGCATCTTGTCAGAGAAGTGCCGGTACCCGACAGCGTGCTTGAGTACGCGGTCCGGCTGGTCACCAGGACACGGCCCAATACGGCAGACGCTCCCGATTTCGTCAATAAATACATGAGTTGGGGTGCAGGGCCGCGGGCTTCACAGTATCTCATCATCGGCGGGAAGGCGCGAGCCTTGGCACACGGCCGGTTTAATGTCACTGAAGAGGATATCCGGAGCCTCGCCATACCGGTTCTCCGGCACCGCATCGTAAACAATTATGCAGCTGAAGCGGATGGTCTCAATTCCGTTGCGTTGATCAGTCAGCTGCTTGACCACAGCGAATAATCAGGTCCGCCACCCAATCCGCTCAGATAAACAGGGATTTTATTACAATCTGATAGTATGGATTTCCAATTCGACGGTTTCCAAAATTCGATTCCGGTTTTCTGGATCTTTGTCCTGATACTCAGTGTATTTGGACTCTCTATCTGGACCTACCGAAACAGCACGGGGTTGTCCGCCGGATACCAATGGTTGCTGACCGGACTCCGTTCCACCACTTTTCTACTGTTGCTGTTGCTTCTGCTTAATCCGGTTCTGGCCATCCATGACCACTTCTCAACCCCGGTACGCGTAGCGCTGCTCCTCGACAATAGTCAGAGCACAACCATCGAAAAAGGAGACTATGGTGGAGCCGACCGCTATCAGGAAGTAATAGCCGCTCTTACGCCCGACGGTTCCTCCCGGTTTGAACATCTTCAGATCGAGCCCTACGGGTTTGACTCCGGCCTGTTCAAGCTGGAGTCGGTATCCGATCTGGATTTTGAAGGATCACGAACTGATATCGAACGTGCGATGTCCGAATTCATGGATCGGATGGATCAGGAAGAAGCGGTGGTTCTCGTGACCGATGGAATTGTGACTACGGGACGCGATCCGTCTGCAACAGCATCACGGCTGCCCATTCCCATTTTCACAGTTGGAATTGGCGACACCTCACGATTGAACGACATCGTAGTCCAGCGGGTGATTCACAATCCCTCTGCATCCCTGAACAGCCGGATAACTGTTGAAGCATCCATACTGAACAACGGTTTTCCCGATCAGGACATCAACGTACAGTTGCGTCAAAACGATTCAGTACTGGACGAAACCACCATACGCTCGTCAGAGCAGCGATCCGTGCAACAGGTCACTTTCGACCTTGAACTCGACGAGGAAGGATTGCTGCAATTTCAGATCCATGTACCGGAAGTCGGTGGTGAGTGGTCTACCGAGAACAATACTCGCTATTTCTCTGTGGATGTCCGGGATGACCGGCTACGCATATTACATCTTGCCTATGAAGTGCATCCGGATGTAAGGCATTTGCGATCATTTCTCAGAGAGGACCAAAATATTTTCCTTGAAAACCGCACTTGGATAGTGGAAGACCGATATGTCGAGGGAGAGTTACCGGATCGTCCCGACACTCTTGATCTAGTAATTTTGCACGGGTTTCCGCATCCTGATCTCTCCACTTCGATCGCTTCCGAAATCGCCGATCTCTTTAACGACAATGCCCTGCTAATTGTAGGTTCAGCGAGCCAGGATGTCGGGCGACTTTCAACACTATTTCCCGGACAATTACCGCTCGGGTTTGAGTCCGGATATTCCTGGTATGATGTCCGTTTCCGAATGCTGGAGGACATGAACAGCCATGCGATTCTGGACTTTGAAGTTCCGGGGGATTTACGATCACCTTCTATTCAGGGTGGGATTCGCAATGTGAGTGAAAATGCCAATGCAACCGGACTACTGAAGACAGAGTATCGCGGCAACGACACGGAAGCATCGCTACTTGCTGTACGATCTGTCGGAAACCGCCATATTGCCCATCTTAATGGATATCACTTCTTTCGATGGGCTCAGAGCACCGATCAGAATGTACGTGAGTTCTGGGAGAATCTGATCAACAATACCATCAAGTGGACAGCCGCATCACCCGATGAAGAGTTGTTGGAGTTATCACCAACCGAAACAGTGTATCACATTGGAGAACAGGTAATTATGAGCGCCTTTCTGCGCAATGAGTCCGGCGAACCGGATGAGAACGCCGTCATCGACCTGGTCGTAAGTCATCCGGAGGCTGATGACCATCGGAATTATGTAATGAGCAACGAAGGTGGTGGTCAATATCAGCTTGAAATTGGCAATTTGCCTGAGGGGTCTTATTCGTTTGAAGGTGTGGCAAGTCGAATCGAAAGGGAGATCGATTCGAGGTCAGGGCAGTTTACCGTCGGTGGGGTGAACAGGGAATATCTTCAAACGGTGCGGGATGACGAACTTCTGCAATTTATGGCACAGACTTCGGGCGGGCGTTATTTTACGCATGACCAAGCGGATAATTTGCTGGAACTACTGGAGGAGCAACTTGGCTTTGAGGAGCGTGATCAGACTACGACACGATCACTGGCTATGCATCGCCATCCACTTTGGTTCATCGTTATCATACTGCTTCTGACAACCGAGTGGGCAATCAGAAAATACCGGGCGATGGCCTGATACTGGCTGCCGGCAAATTGGCCTTTTGTCAAATCGTCCGGTTATTTGAACTTCAATCTATTCAGGTCCGGATAACATTTAAGCCGGATCCGAAAAATCGAATCCGGCTTAAAAATGTTTTATACTTCTTTATGCTGCGGATATGACTTGGTGCTACGCTCCCTTATCCAGAGGCCGAGCATTACCAGAAACAGGATAACGGCAAGACCGAGGAAGATAAGAGTAGTATAGGAAGTTGGCTGAGCATACAACTGCCAATCAGAAAGCTTCGCGTCAATTGTATTGAAGTTCTCATAAGTCATGAGATTAGCCGAGATAAGGTACTGTTGCCAGCGAGGCTTCACATCATTGTACCAGAAATCGGCAAAACGTTGATATTCAGCAACTTCTTCCTCGCTTCCATTTTCTTCAGCGCGGGCTACCGATTCATCCAGAAAGGTGTTAAGTGAAGTGTTGAACTGAAGAGAGTTGCTGAACGGTGCCAGGTCGATATTGTTTTGCTCGAAAGCATCTGAAAGAGTCGACCATGCAGCATTATCAATCAGTATCTCCCATTCGTCAACACCCTCGACAATATCGGATACTCTTTCCCGGCGATTGGTTTCAGATACATAGATTTCTGCCAGGTCAGCTCCCATATTCTCCCACATACGCTTGAATTCCACCTGAACGCTGTACAGTTTGAGGAAGTCTTCTGTGCTCAACTCGGTGTGGGTGTCAAGGAATGAAATGTTATTGTCGACAACCGACTCGATATAACCGAATACATTTTGTGCATCGATCTCGAGTGCCAGTCCGCGTCTTTCACCCGGTGAAAGGGATGCCAGATCGACATTTTCATACGCTACAAATATCGAGTCTACCATTTTGATGATGAAAGAATCCCGCTTATCCAATTCCTGACGAAGGCGGCGTGCCTGAGCAGCGTTGGCGTCACGAGAGCGGCGCATGGCGTCCAGTTCGTTATTGAGTGAGTCTGCTCGCGCCTGATAGCGCGCTGCATCCGAAGTAAGTTCGGCGATTCGCTCTTCCAGCACAACGATAGCATCACCCTTTTCGCCTATCCGCGCAATATGATTGGCGGTGACATTAGCCAATTCACGAAGATTGGTAATGCGGGCACTCAAAGTTTCGGGATAGAGTACACGGTTCAGCAAGTTTTCGTGATCCGCATATCGATTTTCCATTTGATTAATCTCAGCGGTGAGAGCATTCACTTCTCTGGTAGTCTGGACGGTTTTCAGTGCATCAAGTACGTCTGCATGATCTCGATCGAAGTTTTGCTTGATCTGAAAATCAGACTGAAACTGTGCCTGTACCTGACCGGTGAATCCTATTGCAAAAACAAGAAGCGCAGCCAGTACAGTTGTTAATTTTAGCTTTTCCATTGGTCTATATTCTTAGATCGTATCTTATAATTTCGGTTTAATTTGCAAGGCCATCTTTAGTCAGGCGATATTCGTTAGGTCCGTCAATCAACTGAACGTGTGGAGCGCGCTGGTTGAATGCCGGATTAGACAGCCCTTCTTCGGAAACTTCAATAATCTCCTCAAGTTCAAGTGAACCCTCATCCGACTTAAAGACGTAGACGTTCTGGTATCCCGGTGCGGTGATAAAATAGTAGCCGTCTCTGCTGCGAATCAGGCGTATCTCATTGGGAAGTGGTGAGTCTTCGCCACGTTCTTTGACGTTAAGCGAGGTGACATTGAAACGTACACCAACTCGGACATCTTCCACATTACCGTCTTGATCGGGTATCATTACCGATTCAATAGGTTGTGCATAGTCCACACCGGTGAGCGTTAGAGAGGGGCCGCATGCAACCGCAAAGAAAAGCAAGGTTACTGCTGAGATATTCCCCAGTAATCTGAATTGTTTCATAGAGACCATTTTTTTGAGCGTTAAATTTATATTGACCTTGTTTTTTTGTTTGTGTTATACCAAAAATCTGTCAAGTTCCTGCGATAAAATATTCTCTTCCGTCACACTATAAGTAAAAATATCAAAAAAAAACACGGAATAAAATATCTATTCACATTAACTATAAAATTCATTCCATTTTCTCCTCCAGTATTGATTTTTTTTGGTTTATTCTACCTTATGATTTCACTATCGAATGAACTCGATATATCGGGTTCCAATTGTACTTTTTACGTTTAACTATGTCAATTCAAGTATAAAAAAAAATAAATAATGATTCCTTTCAGATATTTAATCCGATTCAAGGCCAACACCAATTGATCCGGCTCCATTAACACCGGTGCAATAACCTCGAAAAGTATACCCTTCATGGGAAAGCAGAGAACAGTCCGGATCTTATTCCGAATAAATTTTTTATCTTCCGATTGTACAATCGTCATCTGTTTACTGCAATTTGTTTCATAATCATATTATAACAAAAAAGAGAGTTTTTAAAAATTTCTGTTACCATATTTTTTCCACTTGATTTTACTCTTTTTACAACCCGATTACTGCTTATGAAAACTGTAAAAGCGACCGAATCAGCTGCTGCCGGAGCCGATCATCACCGGTTTATGACGCAGGCAATGCTCGAAGCCCGAAAAGCGGCAGATATCAGAGAGGTACCTGTCGGTGCCGTTATTGTTTTTAAAAACCGTATAATCGCTCGTGGACACAACCAGGTTGAGTTGCTTTCCGACCCGACCGCCCATGCTGAAATGATCTGCCTTTCCGCTGCATATGGCTATCTCGGAGAAAAATACCTTGTCGACTGTACCATGTATGTAACTCTGGAGCCCTGTCCCATGTGTGCCGGAGCACTGGTCTGGTCCAAACTTGGCAAGCTGGTCTTCGGAGCACAAGATGAAAAGGCCGGCGCCTGCGGAAGCCTGTTCAATATTGCCGCGCATCAGTCCCTGAATCATCGGATTGAAATACTGCATGGCATCATGGAACTGGAAAGTGAAGCGTTGATTCAATCCTTTTTCAAACGCTTGAGAGAAGAGTCGCAGCCGGGTCAGTCCGGCCGGTAAAGTCTGTTTTCACGGATAAAATTTTCAACTGCGGGGTGTAAATGGCTTTCCGGCGGATTTCCACCACCTGCGATCACTCGCCTGATATTCGATGAGGAAATGTCTACCGCTTTGTGCTCACAAAAATGGATAGTGAACAATTCCAGCTCCACCGGTACGATGCGGGAAGCTCCAGGGCGTTCAGCAACAAGCAGCTCCGCTAAATCAACAATATCTCCGAATCGATACCAGCCTGGAATGGTCTGCAGTGTATCGCCACCGATACAAAGCACAAATTGACGGTCCGGACTCTTCCTGGCTACGTGGTTCAGTGTATTTACGGTATAATGAGGCGGAGGAAGATCCTTTTCCGGAACAGCAATGTGAACACCTGTTTGCCCGCCGAATACCAGGTTCAACATAGCCCGGCGATCCTCCAGAGCGGCAAGCTCCGAAGTCTCCTTATGCGGCGGGAATGGAGTAAGAACGATCCATAGTTCGTCGATCCGGCAACTTGATAAAAATGACGCCGCAAGCGCCTCATGACCCCGATGAATCGGATTAAAAGTCCCGAAAAAGAGTCCGGTTCGCATCAGTTAGCGTTCAGCAGTAGCCGTGGATACCTCTGAAAGTCCCATCAGCGCCCGGTCGTAATACTCTTCGGCTTTTGACCGGCCATCTCCTCTGGGAAAAATTTGCACGTATTGCTGATAGCTTTCAATAGCTTTTTCATACCGCTCTTGCTGTCTGGCCCGAACGCTTCTTTCTGCATAGTTAACATAGGCCAGGATTTTGTTTACCAAAGCCGGTTCCGCCCATTTACTTTCAGGATAATTTTCCACGGTGAGATTGTAGTATAAAGCAGCTGATTCATATTGCCGGATTCTCATATACATTTCCGCAGCATTAAACTTCTTTTTGGCCAATTTGTCACGTAGTTCGTCCATGTATTCGATCGCTTGTTCTGCCAGTTCGGTGCCGGGGTAACGGGTAATAAACAGCTGAAATCTGTCTAGAGCATTGTAGGTTTCAGTCTGATCGAGGTTATAACGCGGACTCATTTGATAGTGAGAGTAGGCTTCCATAAACTCCGCTTCTTCCCTGCGCTCATCTCTGGTATAATTTCTTGCGAACCGTCGGAATTCACTGGCGGCAATAAGGTACGACCGGTTGTGATAATGGCTTTTTGCCAGATAGAACTGGGCATCAGCGGCCAGGTCGGTTCCCCTGGCAATTGACAGTACCGTTTCAAAAGCTTGGGCTGCATCAGAGTAACGTTCCCTTTCATAGAATCCCATCGCTTTTTCGAATGCAACATCGACGGTATCACCCGGTCTGATGGAATGCCGGGATCCGCACGCCACGACGGTAATCAGAATAAGCAGCAAGGTCAAGTATTTTACAAA
This sequence comes from Balneolales bacterium, assembly GCA_007131625.1. Taxonomy (GTDB): domain Bacteria; phylum Bacteroidota; class Rhodothermia; order Balneolales; family Natronogracilivirgulaceae; genus SLQC01. The sequence goes on from SLQC01000109.1 coordinate 11,313, forward strand.
TATGTGCATATGAAACCTTAAATGATTTTTAATGGTAAAAGCCTTTAATTATCCCGTACTTTTAACTTGTCAAGCAGGGTTTTTATTTCCCTCCGGTATGCGGAATCTTCAAAATTTGACAATTTCTTCAGTGCGTCGTTGTAATGGGATGCAATTTCGCGGACTGCATCGTCGATGACGCCCAAATCGTGATAAATCCGGATGACTCTCAGGATCTCTGATTCACCAATATTTTTATTACCAAAAATCTGCGAAAGTATGGCCCTGTCGGTATCGTCAGCCCGCTCAAGAGCGAGAATCGAGAGCCAGGTTTTCTTTCCCTCGAGAATATCTCCGCCGGTTTTTTTTCCGAACTTGGAGCTGTCACCCACGACATCCAACAGATCATCCTGTATTTGGAAAGCAAGCCCGGCATGTTCACCTATTTTCGCGCAAAGCGCCCGGGTATGGTTATCCGCATTGGCGATCAAAGCACCCATTTCCATGGAACAACGTATAAGTGCCGCAGTTTTTGCGCAGATCATCCGTATATACTCATCCGGTTCGACTTGTTCACGGGTTTCAAAATCCATATCCATCGCCTGGCCGTCGCATATCGTTTGAACGGTATCCAGAAAGAGCGCAGTGAGATTTGAATGTAACCGGAGTGCTTCTATATCTGTCTCCGCATTTTTCACAACAGATTTATTTGATTCGCCTTTTCTTACGTCTGCATAGTCCACGCTTGTATAGCGGCCAAGTTGTTTCATAGCCAGTACATACGTGACATCACCTGCCAAAATAGCGGTGGAATCGTCCCATTTAGCGTGAATACTCGGCTTTCCACGGCGGGTTTCTGCCCGGTCCATGATATCGTCGTGCATCAGAGTGAAATTATGCAGCAATTCAACTGCCAGCGCTGCAGGTAAAGCTCGTTGCGGGTCTCCCCCGCACAAACCGGCGGTCAACATCACAAGTCGCGGTCTGAGCCGCTTTCCGCCCAGTGAGAGCGTGTATTTCACCGGTTCATAGAGACTGACGGGCGTATCGGGAATCTCAATCGATTTAAATGCGGAATTGAGCAGTTTATCAAGTTGTTGCCGGTGATCTAGCACAGATATGTTACGGGTTTCAATAAAACGGGATTCAATAGTTGTATTAAGTGGCAAATATACAAAAAAGTGGCCGGATCAACGAACGGAAACCCGGCGAAGATGAACCATATCCAGATCGGTTGGTTCTTCACACCCCAAGAGGCAGAGAATGAGGCGAAAATCATCCTCCCACTGTTTGTAAAAAGATTCAAGTCCGTCATACCCCCCTTCGCGCACTACCTGAAGCACAGGCTGCGCAATTGCCGCCATTACGGCGCCCATACAGAGACTTTTTGCGATGTCGGAGCTGCTGCGGATACCACCCGATGCTATTATTTCGCATTTTTCCCCGGCAAGTTCACCGGCCGCAAGCAGGCAATCGACGGTAGGGATACCCCATTCGTCAGAAAAATGATTTTCCAACCGGTCATTACGAATATTTTCAACCTTGCTCCAGCTGGTCCCGCCCGATCCGGCTACATCCACCGCCGTGACACCACAATCGATCAACTGTTCAATGACAACCTGCGACAATCCTGCACCGGTTTCCTTGACGATCACAGGAATTTCGACATCACCGACGAGTGACCGAATACCTTCCCGGATGCCACTGAAATTGCGGTCACCTTTAAATTGACGCAGTTCTTGCAACGGATTCAGGTGGACGATCACAGCGTCAGCCCGGATCGTATCAATCAGTAGCGAAATCTTTTCGGGTTCCAGCCCTCCAACAAGCTGTGCTCCACCGATATTTGAAGCGATAAATGCGGAAGGTGCCTCATCACGCACCACCGAGAAACCGGATGTGAAGGACGAGTCCTTGAGCATGACGCGCTGACTTCCGACCCCGAACGGGAGATTGTACCGTTCGCAAAAAGCTGCAATAACAGCATTTACCGATGTACTTTCGTGATGTCCACCGGTCATGGATGACAAAAAAAGGGGAAATCCAAACCACCGGTTCAGAAACTTGACTTCACAGGTTATTTCATCCGGATTGATTTCGGGCAGTGCGTTGTGTATAAAGTCGTAGCGCTCAAAACCCGCTGTTTTATGATAAGCTGCCCTGCCGCTGGCAGTGATGTCGAGATGGTCTTTTTTCCGTTTGACAATATCGTCCATATGATTATCAGCCCGGAATATGATTAAGGGTGCAGGCCGGGTACGTGCATTCCGGCAATCTTGCCCGATATGTTGCCGGTCGGCCTCATGATTTCGGCGAAATACGATAAACCGGGACAAAAGAGCAAGCTTCGCCGTACATCAAGCGTTCCACATAAGGTAAAAGTTTTTGTGTCGCATATAAATAGGCAGAAGGCGGAACTTCCACATCGGAACATCCCTTCAACAACACTCTTTTTCCGGCATAAATTGACCAGTCCTCGGCATCCAGGCCTTTACGAAACCGCTCAAAGGCAACCACTTCAGGTTTTCCGAATACCGTTTCTTCGGCATGGCCGTAGGCATGGGTGGCCACAAGCATATAAGCCCAGGATGCGACGATTGCGTCGGTTGAGCAGTAGACGGCGAGAATCTTACCGGCATACTGCATCCAGTCATGCTGTTCCAATGCCTTGCGAAACTCCTTTTCCCTGAGTACAAGCTCCATATGAAGATAATCTTTCAGGTCAAACGATGCGACATCCCATCCAGAATACCACTTCTGCAAATCCAGAGTGACAAGTCCCGATTTCACCACCTTGTTTTTAATTACAGCTTCCTGTTGCGACATTTTAAGTACATCTGTTTATGGTTTCTGAATTCGTCTAACCGCTGCAGTGCCCACCGCTCAAACCGAAAACGACTCCCCGCACGAACAGGTACGGGACGCATTGGGATTGACAAAGTGGAACCCCTTCCCTTCCAAACCGTCAGAATAGTCCAGTTCGGTACCGGCCAGATAAAGAAAGCTCCGCATATCGATGACAACCCTGACCCCGTTCACATCGAATGCCTTGTCATTCTTTTCAGCATTTGCTCCCTGCCGGTCAAAATCAAGCTGATAGGTCAATCCGGAGCATCCTCCTCCTACCACACCTATACGAAGTGCGGCTTCCTTGTCGGCACCTTCCTGCAAGCGAATTTCGTCAATCTGTTGTCGTGCTTTGTCGCTTATTTTGATTGCCATATCACACTGATTCGATACGAATATTAGGATCGATTCGTTTTGCCATACTTTCAATGGCGTAGAGGGTACCGGTGGTGGCCGTCGGACAGGTACCGCAAGCTCCCTGATAGTGAACTTTCAACACATCATTTTCAAGCCCTAACACCTTCAATCCGCCGCCGTCGGCCAGCAGGTAGGGCCGCACCTGCTCGTCCAGCATCTTGTTGATCTCGATCAGACGCGGATCGCCAGAATTTTGAGCTTCTTCGCTGACATTAACATTAGGATCGTCTGTTGCGAGGTGTTCGATCGCCTCGGCTTCCCGTATCGGAGGAGCCAGTTGGCGCAGCAGAGTATTCCAGTCGATTCCGCCGTCCTGTGTTATTGTGATGTAGCGGTCGACATAGTACACAGAGATCACATGCGGGATATTGAAGAGCTCTGATGCAAACGTATCCGCCACAGCTTCTTCCGGAGATTCATAGGAACGGGTTACACCTTGTGAAATCGGTTCCCTCAGTACAAACCGCATCGCGTCCGGATTTGGAGTTCGTTCTATTTCAGCAATTTTCGGCATATCAGATTACTTTTTAAGGATGTAATGTCACTATTTAAAACGTACAGACTGTATATGTATTTCCGGATCCATGAATCCGTCAAGGACCCATGTCATTCGGTGGAAATCTTTTCTTTGCCTTGCAAGGCCGCATGTAGGGTATGCCATGGCAAAGTGGCGCATTTGACACGGGCTGGCAGATTTCGCACTCCGGCAAAGATTTTCAGGCGGCCCAGATCATTCGGATCGGTATCCGGATCCAGCTTTCCCTGGGCCATGTCGTGAAACTGATGAAACAGTTTATCTATTTCATCGACATGCTTGCCTTTTATTATAGAAGTCATCATCGACGCCGATGCCTTGGAAATGGCGCATCCATCCCCGATAAAGGTGACATCGGTCACCACATCATGCTCGTCAATATTGACAAAAATCTTGTACTTGTCACCACAAAGCGGATTATGCCCAAGCGCTTCATGATCGGCCGGATCCAGCACACGATAATTTCTCGGTGTCTTGTTATGATCAAGCATCACCTGTTGATACAGTTGACTTGTTTTGTCGTTCACTATGTGCATGTGCCACATTTCTGCTGTCCGGCCAATGGAGTATTCAGACTCATATCCGGACAATTATATTTAAAAACCTGATTTGACACCAATACGTCCTGCTTGCTTTTCAATGCATCGGGATCTGTTACGGTGAAATTCTGTTTGATCATCGAAAAATGTCAATGGCCTTATGCAATGCATCGATCAGCTGGTCGATCTCTTCTTTCCTGCTGTACATGGCCATGGAAGCACGGGTCGTCGCAACCAGGCCCAATCTTTCCATGAGCGGCTGGGTACAGTGATGGCCGGTTCGCACCGCAACTCCTTCAAGATCCAGTATGGTTCCGATGTCATGCGGGTGGATGCCGTCCAGAACAAAGGAGACAACCGACGACTTTTCCGGAGCTGTACCGATGATCCGCACTCCGTCGATACCGGATAACCGATCTGTTGCGTAGGCAAGCAGTTCCTGCTCCTTTCGGTAAATGGTGTCATACCCTATTGCCGTGATATATTCGGCCGCCTTGCCCATTCCGATAGCACCGGATATATTCGGTGTTCCCGCTTCAAATTTGTAAGGAAGATCGTTGAAAAGCACCTCGTCGAAAGAGACACTCAGTATCATATCACCGCCGCCACGCCAGGGAGGCATTTTCAGGAGCAACTCCTCCCTGCCGTAAAGTATACCAATACCGGTTGGACCGTACATTTTGTGGCCGGATGTCGCGAAAAAGTCACAACCGATCTCTTGTACGTTCACTTCCATGTGAGATACTGCCTGCGCACCGTCCACCAGCACCGGCACACCATATCTATGAGCGATTTCGGTCATTTTTTTAACCGGATTGATCGTACCGAGTGTATTGGAGACATGGACAATGCTGACAAACCTGGTCCGTTCGCTGAACAGAGATGCGTAAGCGTCCAGATCCAGCACTCCATCATCACTGACGGGGATTATCTTGAGCACCGCTTTCTTCTCGTCGCACAGCATGCGCCATGGCACGATATTTGAGTGGTGTTCCATGGTACTTATGATGATTTCATCCCCCTTGCCGATATACGTCCGTCCATAGGACTGCATCACGAGGTTGATGGCATCGGTTGTACCGGATGTGAAAATAATTTCCTTTTTGCTTCGAGCATTAATCAGTGCACGGAGGGTCTCCCGGGAGGCTTCCATCGCGTCGGTCGCCTCCTGGCTCAAAAGATGTACTCCGCGGTGTACATTGGAATGATACCGGCTGTGGTAGTCGGTGTATGAACGCATGACCGGGTACGGCATCTGGCTGGATGCCGCATTGTCCAGAAATGCGAGCGGTTTGCCGTGGACCTCCCGGCGAAATACCGGAAAATCGTCACGACAGGTCTCAATTCTGATCCTGCTTTTTTCCTTCACTGATGAGGTATTTACAGACATCAGGCGTATTGTTTGATTGATTTGCTTTCTTTGGTGAACCGCTCAACTTCTTTGCTGAGACGCTCCCGGATAGAAGCAACAGGTATCGACTCTATCACATCCAGTGCAAACCCGTAAGTGAGAATTTCGCGGGTTTGTGATTCCTGGAGTCCCCGGGTCTTCAGATAGAAGACCTCATCGGGATTCAGCTGTCCGATAGTCGCACCATGACTGCAGGAGACATCGTCAGCGAAGATCTCCAACTGAGGTTTTGTATAGGCCTTGCCACTGTTGGAGAGCTGCAGGTTGCGGTTCTCCTGGAAAGCATCAGTTTTCTGGGCGTCCTGGCGCACAAAGATCTTGCCATTGAAGACCGATGTGCCGTTGCCGTCAATAATGCACTTGTGAAGCTGATGGCTGGTGCAGTTGGGCATGGTGTGATCCATAATACTGTGGGTGTCGGAGAGCTGCTCCCCATTTACCATGACCAGTCCATCCAGTGTTGCGTGCGTGTTCTCATCGGTCAGAACCGCCTTTACATCACTGCGTGAAAGCTGCGCTCCCAGTTGTACGGCGTAGGATTTATAGTCGCTGTCGCGGCTGATATCGGCGGCCAGGCGGGAAATATGATACGCATTGTTGCTGTCGCGCTGCAGTTTGACATGCGTCATGTGTGAATTTTCAGCCAGCTTGATTTCCGAAACCGGACAGTTGAAGTAAACATTGTCACCCAGACCGATATGGTCTTCCACGACGGTCATCTCACTCGAACGGTCTCCGACGATCAAACACCGCGGGGTCATTACATACTGCTGCTCTTCATCCGTGTTCAGGAAAAGCAGTTGAATGGGATCCTCGATACGCACCGACTTGGGTACATAGATAAATGCTCCGTCACGGAATACCGCTGTATTGAATGGAGCGAACGGGTCATCTTCCCATTCTGCATATTTACCAAGATGATCCAGGGCAACGGAATTACCGTCACGCAGAGCATCGGCCAGATTGGCGACGATGACTCCTTCCGGCAACCGGTCGGTTTTGGAGTGTTCTTCGCTGAAGACCCCGTTGATGAAAGTGAGATGGTGATGATCGGCTTCCGGATAGATATAGTCGGCGACCCTTCCAGGTAGTGCGGATGTCACAATCTCTGCCGCCGGCAGGAAATCCTCCCTGCTCAACATCTTCAAATTGCAGTATTTCCACTCTTCATGACGCGGAGTGGGCAATTCCTTGCCAGCGATTCTCTTCAATGCCGCTGTCTGTAGTTCCTCTACCCGGTCATCTACCGGTTTGGCCGGTCCGAAGCTTTTTACAAGCCTGTCCAGAAAGTGATTCCCATTAGAAATATCAGTCATTACTTCGCCTCTCCGTTTACTTCTGTATTCGCGGTTACCCACTCATAGCCATGCTCTTCCAACTCATACGCAAGCTCCTTGCCACCGGACTTTTGAATGCGTCCGTTGACCATTACATGGACATAATCCGGTGTAATGTAGTTGAGAATTCGCTGATAGTGGGTGACCAGCAGGATCGATCTGTCTTCGCCCGAAAGCTTGTTGATTCCGCTGGATACAATTCTGAGTGCGTCGATATCAAGTCCGGAATCGGTCTCGTCCAACAGTGCCAGTTTCGGATTCAAAACTGCCATCTGCAGAATTTCATTGCGTTTTTTCTCACCGCCCGAAAATCCTGCGTTTACGTTTCGTTCCAGAAATTTGGCATCCATCTCCACCATTTTCAGCTTATCGACGATATAGTCTTCAAATTCAAGCGGATCAAGTGGATCCAGGCCTTGCTCCTTGCGCACTTCGTTGTAGGACTCGCGCATCAACATGGAGTTGCTCACGCCGGGAATTTCCACCGGATACTGAAATGCCATAAAGACACCTTTTCGAGCTCTTTCATCCGGGTCAAGTTCCAAAAGATCCTCTCCCTCATAAATAATTTCGCCTTTTGTGACTTCGTAGGAAGGGTGACCGGCAATGATTTTTGCAAGGGTGCTTTTTCCGCTTCCGTTCGGACCCATTAAGGCGTGTACTTCACCTTTTTTGATTTCAAGATTGATTCCTTTGAGTATTTCTACGCCTTCCACTTCGGCATAAAGATTTTTAATTGTCAGCATGTATCTCTTCTCTGGTTACTAAAAGTTATGGTTTAATTACGTTTGATCAGTTGGGAACATGATGGTCATACTGTAATGGGGACCCGGAGCTCATCCTACACTGCCTTCCAGCTTGATGCCCAGCAACTTGATTGCTTCCACGGCAAACTCCATCGGCAATTCTTTGAAGACCTCTTTGCAGAATCCATTGATGATCAGGGATACCGCGTTTTCCTCGTCGAGACCGCGTTGCTGCAAATAGAAAATCTGGTCCTCCCCGATCTTGGAGGTCGTCGCCTCATGCTCCACACTGGAGGTATTGTTGGTGACCTCCAGATACGGGAATGTATGGGCACCGCACCGGTCGCCGATCAGCATGGAGTCGCAAACGGAGTAATTCCGTGAATTATCTGCTTTCGGACCGACTTTCACCAAGCCACGGTAACTGTTCTGGGAGTTTCCGGCTGCAATTCCTTTGGAGATAATAGTACTGTTTGTGTTCTTGCCGAGATGGATCATCTTGGTGCCGGTATCGGCTTCCATCTTGTCATTGGTGACAGCCACGGAGTAGAACTCTCCTGTGGAGTTGTCCCCTTTCATAATGACACTCGGATATTTCCAGGTGATAGCAGAGCCGGTTTCGACCTGCGTCCAGGAAATTTTGGAATGATGACCTTTACAGAGACCGCGTTTGGTAACAAAGTTGAAGATACCGCCTACTCCTTGTTCATCGCCGGAGTACCAGTTTTGAACGGTGGAGTATTTGATCTGGGCGTTATCCAGTGCTACCAGCTCAACCACTGCGGCATGCAGCTGGTTTTTACTGAACATCGGCGCGGTACACCCTTCCAGGTAGCTTACATAGCTGTCCTCTTCGGCGACGATCAGTGTACGTTCGAACTGCCCCGACTCTTCATTATTGATCCGGAAATAGGTAGACAGCTCCATCGGTGATACCACACCTTTGGGAACATAGCAGAACGATCCGTCGGAAAATACTGCGGAGTTCATTGCGGCAAAATAGTTGTCATTGTATGGAACCACCGAACCCATATATTTTTTGATGAGATCAGGATAGTCCCGGATCGCATCTGAAATCGAACAGAAGACTACACCGGCCTCGGCTAGCTTCTCTTTGAACGTAGTAGCTACGGACACACTGTCGAATACCGCATCCACAGCCACACCAGCTAGCATTTTCTGCTCGGAGATGGGGATACCCAGCTTTTCGTATGTCTCCAGGATCTCCGGATCCACCTCGTCCAGGCTTCCCAGCTGTTCTTTCTTTTTTGGAGCAGAATAAAACTGGATGTCGTCGTAATTGATTTTCGGGTATTTAATATTCGCCCAGAGCGGATCCTTCATTGTTTTCCAGTGACGAAACGCTTTGATACGAAACTCTCGAACAAAGTCCGGATCCCCCTTGATATCTGATATCATGTTGACGATATCCTCGTTGAACCCCTTGGGGAAATAATCGTAATCAACATTGGTCGTAAATCCGTACTTATACGGTTGTTTTACCAGCTTTTCGATGGTTTGGGTATCACTCATAATTGAAAAAGACTTTTTAAATGTTGTATGTCCCGATACGTAAGGTTAGAGACAGATAATCAGGGTTGTTGATTGTGTAACAGCCTTGTGAATTCTGAGCCGCCTTACCGGAATAACGGATACATTGGTGTAACCATTACCACTTGTCGGAAGTTCCTTATTTATACAAGGTCTAAATATAAACAATATATTCGTCTATGTCGAACCAAAATGTACCCGTTTTTTTTCTCCCTCAGTTGCATTTGTCGACAGATCTACTTTTATTCCATAAATCAAGAACATTATATTATAAAGCAGTAAAGACCGGTTGTATCATTCAAATTATGTCCGGATCATATTATTATAACTCACTTTCTTCAAAAAAATAAATATTCATTTTATAAACAGGATATGGTTATGGCAGAAAATAAGTCAGGTATGCAATCATTAATGTCCCAATCCCGAATTTTCCCACCTCCGAAAAATATTCGGGATAAAGCCTGGATCAAATCGATTGATGAATATCAGGAAATGTGGGATCGATCCAACAACGATCCCAACAGTTTTTGGCTGGAACAGGCCAAAACACTTGACTGGATCAAAGCGCCCACCAAAGCTCTCGAATACAATTGGAAAACCTCAAAGCGCATCATTGAACACACCTGGTTTGCCGATGGTGAATTGAATGTCTCTCATAATTGCCTTGATCGTCATCTCGGAACAGACATTGAAAACAAAACCGCCATACTCTGGCAAGGAGAAGAGGACAGTGCCGTTAAAAAATTCACTTTCAAAGAACTGCACACAGAAGTCTGCAAATTTGCCAATGTATTGAAGTCCAAAGGCATACAAAAGGGCGACCGTGTGGCCATCTACATGCCGATGATACCGGAACTTGCAATTGTCATGCTGGCCTGCACGAGAATCGGAGCCATACATTCGATCATATTCGGTGGTTTTAGTGCCGATGCCATCAAAGGACGTGTCAATGACTCCGACTGCAAGATGCTTGTAACAGCCAATGTTTCTCTTCGCGCAGGAAAGACAATTCCCCTGAAAGATATTTCTGATGAGGCTCTGGTGGATTGCCCCACTATTGAAAATGTCATAGTCGCCAAAGTGAATGATCATGCATGCGAGATGAAAGCAGGACGAGATTTCTGGTATCACGATGAAATGGGTAAAGTCAGTGCAGATTGTCCGGCAGAAAAAATGAACGCCGAAGACCCACTCTTCATCCTTTATACCTCCGGTTCAACCGGCAAACC